>CAILCX010000144.1 GCA_903832775.1 uncultured Methylobacter sp.
CCCTGAACTTCGCCATCCTTCATTTAAACATGGCCGTATTATTACTCAAGTATCCCAGTCCCAGAAAAATGGCAAGGATACTCAATATTACTTTCGGTCTGAGGAACCAGAATATTACTTTGAAAATACCATAAAATAGCCCCACAATCCCGGCAAGTACCATTGCCCACATTGCAATGATCATCACCCTCATCAGAAGAAAACACAGACCTGACCCAATCACCATCAATACCAATATCCAATCAGGATTCAATTGTCATACTCACTCCAAATTGATTGCGATGTGCTCCCAACGAATAAGACCCACCATCAAAAGAAATCAAAATATACGTAATGTACACAATATTATTTTGCCAATATATTGTTTTAAAATTTAATCTCGGATAAAAATAATAATATTGATGGAAGGGGTACATCGCCATGACAGCAAGAGAAATGACCAAGCAGGCATTCGCTCTCTATGACAATATCAGAATGAACTTCTCTACTGCTCCGTTGTACTCTGAGCAGTTGATTCGTTTATACAATTTACAGTCAAGAGCATTTTATAGATACAAAAGACGGTTAAAAAATGAGCCATGAGAACATCCCTGGCAACCGAGAACTTAATATATTAACAATATAATATATTAATAATAATGTGCGTAGTAATTCACAGAAATTATTTATGGTTATGCGTAGGATAATGGTCAGTCACTTAATATTTTATTAATGTTACTTTCCTTCTCATAGCGATACCCTCCTCAAAGTGCCCCAATGATCATACAAAATATCATCGGGGTATTTTTTTGTCTCCTGCGTTTTTTAATTATTCCGGAAAATAACTGATATTAGTTATTGACAAAGAGAAATACTGACGCAGTATTCTATGACTTACACACAAAGTAATATTTTGACTATTGCTCTGTCATAGTACCTTCATAAATCACATACAATCCCCAAATTTCATTCCTAAGTCATTGATTCTTAATTTGGAATGCGATTGTCTAAAATGTGACCAAGTTAACAAACCTTAATGAAAATTATGTAGTTAGTGAATCACACAATACATTATGCACAGAGTTATCCACAGAAATTGTGAGTAACTTTGTAAACCTATTGGTAGTCATATGCTTACGGGCGATACCTTCAGTATTTTCTGTATTAAAATTGTGTTTATTGCAGTTTCTTCTGTATGGCATTGCCAAGGCATGCTTCACATAGGCAGTCATTTCCGGCATCAATTGGCATGATGTTTGGATAGTCTGTACACCAACATGATTCACCAAGTTGAGTAGCACCACATACCAAAACTTCATTGCAGTTTGAACAGAACTTTCTTTGTGGTGTTGAATCACCAACTATGTCCATTAATTCAGACATTTAAGGATTTATGCCGCCTTCTGCTCATACAAATGCTTCTGAAATTCGATAAACAAAGAACTGATATTGGCGACATTACCCAATACATCTTTGGCATCTTCCAAGGAATGATATTTGTTGGTCAGCAGGATGGGTAATTTTTCCTGATCCAATTCTTCGACACCGGTTTCTATGTATTTACTCAACACAAAATCAATAAATTCTTTTTGTTGAGCATTCAAAAAGGCAAAGATATTGGCTTGGGCAGCAGCGACTCTGGCTTCTCTGGTGATGGGTTTGATATCACTGTTGAAGACATATTCCAGGACATCAAATAAGTCGCTTTTCTCGGCATCAATCAATTTCTGCAAGGTGACCAGTTCATCCCGACCATAACCTGCATCGGCTAATTTTTCCAGCAAAATGCGTCTGGTCATTGGATTACTCCAAAGGGTTCTTAATTCCGCTTCACTTCTAAATAGGTTCGGCAATTCACCAAACAAACTATTCAAAAATTCTTCTGCCGAAATCAGTTTGCCATCTGCACCCCAGAACGAGGTTGAACTGATATATTCTATGTCCTTGCCGTTCTTTAATTGTATTTTGACTTTTTTAATGCAGACACAAGGACTTTGTTCGCATTTCGGGCAAGGTGGCGGTGGAAGTTTTTCGCATTCGCAAGGTCGCTGACCACAAATGTTGCAAGCTTGTCTCGGCTTTGACTGACAGACACAAGGCTCTTGGCTGCATTTAACACACAACTGTTCTTCAACCGGTTCACCATCCCATTCAGGATCAGCAAAATTCTTGTATGCATCGACAAAATCGTAAATGGTAAAAAACTCTTTACCGTCAAATAAACGGGTGCCTCGACCAACGATTTGTTTAAACTCAATCATTGAATTCACCGGACGCATTAAAACAATATTACGGATATTTCTGGCATCGACACCGGTAGACAGTTTTTGCGAAGTCGTTAAAATAGTTGGCGTGGTCTTTTCATTGTCCTGAAATTCACGCAAAAACTGCTCGCCAATTTCACCATCATTGGCAGTGACGCGCACACAGTAATTGGGATCTTTGGATGTTTTATACTGATTGACCAAATCACGCACTGCGGCCGCATGTTCTTGCGTGGCACAAAAAATAATGGTCTTTTCGTTCTGATTGGCCGAATCCATAAAAATCTGAACTCGTTTGGCCTCCCGCTCTTTTATCTCAATGATTTTATTAAAGTCATCTTCCGTATAGTTTTTACCTTCTTCAACTTCGCCTTCAATAATGTAGTCATCGCTGGTGTAGATATAATCGTCCAGTGTGGTTTTGATGCGTTTTACTTTAAAGGGCGTCAAAAAACCATCATTGATACCTTCTTTTAACGAATAGACAAAAACCGGTTCGCCAAAGTATTTGTAGGTATCGGCATTATGTTTACGTTTTGGCGTTGCCGTTAAACCCAATTGCACCGCAGGCGCAAAATAATCTAATATCGCGCGCCAGTTGCCTTCATCATTGACTCCCCCTCTATGGCACTCATCTATGATAATGAAATCGAAATAATCGGCCGGATAGGAATCAAAATAAGGTGCAGGTTTGCCGTCCTTATCGGTGCCGGACATAAACGTCTGGAAGATGGTAAAGAAAATATTACCATTGGTCGGCACATAGCCTTTTTTAACGATTTCTTTGGGGCTAATCCGTACCATGGCATCTTCGGCAAAGGCCGCATAGGCAGTAAATTCACCAAAGGCCTGATTGGCAAGATTGTTTCTGTCGGCCAGAAATAATATGCGCGTTTGTCTTTTGCCATCACGATTCAGATTCCAGCGACTCTGAAATAATTTCCAGGCAATTTGAAAAGCAATAGTCGTTTTACCGGTGCCGGTGGCCAGGGTCAGCAGTATTCTGTTTCTATTATTTGCGACCGCTTCTAAAACATTATTAATGGCAATTTCTTGGTAAAAGCGTGGGGGTTTGGTCTTATTGATGTCTTCATAAGGAATGGCCGCAAATCTTTCGCGCCATTCATTTTGTACGGTAAAGGTTTTATTCCACAATTCATCGGGGGTCAGGTAATCGGTAACCAAACCTTCTGCACCGGTCACCATGCAGATACTATAGATTTCTTTGCCATTGGTGGCATAGGTGGTTTGCAGAGATAATTTTTCTGCATACTGTTTTGCCTGGGCAACGCCTTCGCCAACACCCAGATCATCACTCTTGGCTTCCACTACGGCCAGTTTGATACCTTTATAAACCAAGACATAATCGGCAGTGAGTTTTTTGGCTCTGATGCCACCCGATTGAATTTTTCCTGCGGTGATATTGTATTCACGCAATATTTTAGAACCCTCAACCACGCCCCAACCGCAGGCTTTTAGTTTGGGATCAATCAGTTCTGCCCGGGTTTCTGCTTCGTTCATGCGGGTGTGATGTCCTTGAATTTGCCAAACGTCAATTCGTCATAATGATTCATAAGTTCAAAGGCTTCATAGTCCTCTGACTGCCATTTTCCTTCACTATATCTAAAACAGTACGTCACTCTTTCTGATGTGTCTTTTGCAAGATGATTAAATACTATTTCTAGCTGGTCATTTTCTTCATAAGTAATCGGGCTATCAAAGGCATCATTTTCGTTTAGCCGTTGCCTCAACAGGTCTGCATTTATTTCATAAGCGGGATGAGCCATCTCATAAGACATTATTGGCTCACCGATAGTCAACATATCTTTGCCTTCATTAAAACGATGGAGTATCCAGTAATGGTCAAGTTCGTTAACTGAACGATGAGAGCAGCTACAGAACTTTATTTTATTGGCTACGATGCACATGATTAAGGTAATGTATTTAAATTGCGGTGTACTTCGTTCATGCGACCAGTGCTGTGGTGTTCAATTCACCGGCAAAGGCTTTTTGCAGGATGGATTTCTTCAATTCATCCAAGTCGTTTATTTTCTGTTGGTAGAGGGCTTCTAATTGTTTGGTTTTGGCTGATAGGGCATCCAGCTTTTGGACGATGGTTTGTTGTTTTTTTAATGGTGGAAAGAGGGTGTAAATAATTTCGTGTAACTGCTTATTTTCAGCGTAGTAAAATTCCCTTAGGAGGAATGAAAATGAGCAATATCATCAACGACCCAGTTTTAGTTTCAGCAATTCAGGATTTGGCACGTGGCATTAAGTCGGA
>CAILCX010000145.1 GCA_903832775.1 uncultured Methylobacter sp.
ATTTATGTTGCTATAAAATGCGCATAACAAGCCAATATCTCAGGTACCCCATAATGCCGACTATAGCCCCTACCAAAAAAGCAACCAACATTACTCTCTCGTCAGATGTATTGTCCGAGGCAAAAGCATTGGGTATTAATATTTCACAGTCTTGCGACCAATTCTTGCGTGAACTGGTGCGTACTGAGCGAGAACGGCGCTGGCAACAGGATAACGCAGAATTTATCGCCGCTTATAACAAGATTGTAGCGAGCGAAGGTTTACCGCTGGATTCATGGCGAACATTTTAATATGGCGCAATTTGATGTCTTTAGAAATAATGGGGAACACGCTGAAGTGACGCCATACTTTTTGGATATACAAAGTGATTTATTGCAAGGCTTGGAAACACGCGTTGTTGTGCCGCTACGTAGACGCGATCATTTTCCCGTAGCCAGTCTACCCACCAATCTTACACCAACGTTTGAAATAGAAGGTATCGAATGCCTGCTGGAAACACCAAAACTAGCCGCAGTACCACTACGCTTATTGAAAATACCAGTCGCATCGCTTGCATCCAGCCAGTTTATAATTACTGCGGCACTGGACTTTCTTTTTCATGGATACTGAGAGCATCGCGGCCCATTTATAAATACCAGCAAACAAAAAAAGGGGTGCGATGCACCCCTACCTGATTCATCAATTTATTTACTTCAACTTATCCTTAAGCATCTTATTCACTTCACCTGGATTGGCTTTACCCTGCATTTCTTTCATTACTTGCCCGACAAAAAAACCAAATACTTTATCTTTACCGCTACGGTATTGCTCGACTTGATCCATATTGTCGGCAATGATTTTATCAATGATGGATTCAATCGCGCCGGTATCGGTGATTTGCTTCAGGCCTTTGGCTTCGATAATCTCATCTGCCGAAGCTTCACCCTGCCAAAGTTCTTCAAAAACCTGTTTGGCTATTTTACCGGAAATAGTATCGTCGCTGATACGCTTTAACAATCCTGCCAAGCGCTCATGACTGACCGGCGAGTCAGTAATTTCCAAATCAGCTTTATTAAGCGCCGCTAACAAATCACCTGTCACCCAATTAGCACAGATTTTTGCTGTACAGGACGATTCTTTTACCACGATTTCAAAATAATTAGCCAACGCTCGGGAGGATGTCAGTTGAAGGGCGCTTTCATCATCCAAACCATAGTCTTCTTTGAATCGTTGTTTTTTAGCTTGCGGCAATTCCGGTAATTCGGCTTTAATTTGCACTTTAAAGTCTTCGTCTATAAGCACCGGCAACAGATCAGGATCTGGGAAATACCGGTAATCATTGGCTTCTTCCTTGCTGCGCATGGAACGGGTTTCATCCTTGACCGAATCATACAAACGTGTTTCCTGAACAACTTTACCACCATTTTCTATCAGCTCTATTTGCCGTTCAACTTCATGATTAATGGCTTTTTCAACAAATTTAAAGGAATTGATGTTTTTGATTTCGGCACGCGTACCAAATTCTTTTTGGCCTATTGGCCGCACTGAAACATTGGCATCACAGCGGAATGATCCTTCCTGCATATTGCCGTCGCAAATACCCAGATAACGCACCAATTCGTGCATTTTTTTCATGTAGGCCACGGCTTCTTTGGCCGAACTCATTTCCGGTTCAGAAACAATTTCCAGCAGCGGCGTACCGGCACGGTTTAAATCGATACCGGTCAAACCATGAAAGTTTTCATGCAGGGATTTGCCGGCATCTTCTTCAAGATGAGCACGAGTAATACCGATGCGCTTACTAACGCCGTCAACGTCAATATCCAAATGACCTACACCGACAATAGGCAGTTCCATCTGGCTTATTTGATAGCCTTTAGGTAAGTCCGGATAAAAATAGTTCTTTCTGGCGAACACTGAATAAGGTGCAATGTGCGCCTCAATGGCCATACCGAAGATGACAGCCATGCGCACGGCCTCTTCGTTTAGTACCGGCAATACCCCAGGCAATCCCAAATCAACCGCACAGGCTTGGGTATTGGGTTCTGCACCGTAAGCAGTAGAGGCCCCGGAAAATATTTTTGATTTGGTAGCGAGTTGGGCGTGGATTTCCAGGCCGATGACTGTTTCCCATTGTGAGTTCATTTTGGTAATTCCTTGTTATTCGGCAAAAACGTCAGTTAAATCAATATTAAGCTCAGGAAAGAGATAGGGTTGCGCAATTTCGTCACCCGCATGCATGGCAAATAATTGATATTTTTCGGTTTCCTGATTCAACACAAATTGATAAAGCGCTTGTTCGTAGGGATACACCAACCAATATTCGATGACGCCATTTTCCTGGTAAAGATCAAACTTCAGGCGCATTTCTTTTTTGGTGTTACCTGGAGAAAGTATCTCGATAATCCAATCTGGCGCTCCGTTGCAACCTTGCTCGGTAAGCTTTTCTTTATCGCAAATCACGCATAAATCGGGTTGCACCGCACTGTACACGTCATAATCTTGTAGCTTTGATTTTTGACTGTTATAAAGCTTGACATCAAATGGAGCAACAAAAACTTCACACCGTTTATGGCGTAAATAGCTGTCGATAGGCCGCAATATATTACGCGAAATACGCTGGTGCTTAAGGTTTGGCGCTGGCGACATCGCCATAATCTTGCCCTTAATCAACTCAACCGTTTCATCCAACTGCCAGGTCAAATAATCGGCATAACTGTAGGTGGCATTCAAATCTAATTGCGAAAGTTCAGTAACTTTAATCATCAGCCTGTTCCTTATTCGAAACCTTTAGGTGATTGCGTATGCCAGTCGGTCACTTGTTGATATAGATGAGCAATATTTAGCAACTTAGCTTCGGCAAAATAATTGCCGATAATCTGCAAACCTACCGGCAAATTATTTGCAAATCCTGCTGGTATCGACATTGCAGGAACACCGGCCAAGTTAATCGCAATGGTATAAATATCGGATAAATACATTTCTACCGGATTGGCAATTTTCTCGCCGATACCAAACGCGGTTGAAGGTGTGACCGGTCCCATAATGACATCAACTTCCGACAATGCTTTTTTAAAGTCTTCGCTAATCACGCGGCGAATTTTTTGCGCTTTTATATAATAGGCATCGTAATAACCCGTAGACAAGGCATAAGTGCCCATTAAAATACGACGTTTAACTTCCTTGCCAAAACCTTCGCCGCGTGAGCGGGTATAAAGATCTGTTAAATCGACTGGATTTTCACAACGGTAACCAAAACGCACCCCATCAAAACGGGACAGGTTAGCGGAACATTCAGCCGGGGCAATCACATAATAAGCGGGAATAGCCAACTTAAAACTGGGCATGGAGATTTCCGTTACCGTTGCGCCCAACTTACGATATTCATTGATGGCGGCTTCAAGCGTTGCCGCCACATCACTGTTTAAGCCCTCACCAAAAAACTCTTTGGGCAGACCGATTTTTAATCCTTCAAGACTGTTAGTTAATCCAATTCTATAATCAGGAACCGGCAAATCAACGCTGGTTGAATCTTTTTCATCAAAGCCCGCCATGGTTTGCAACATAATAGCGGCATCTTCGGCGCTACGGGTCATCGGTCCGCCTTGATCCAGACTGGACGCATAAGCAATCATACCGTAACGGGATACGCGACCATAAGTGGGTTTTAAGCCGGTAATGCCACACAAAGCTGCAGGTTGACGTATAGAGCCGCCGGTATCGGTTCCTGTTGCACAAACTGCCAGCTTGGCAGCAACTGCCGCAGCCGAACCACCAGACGAACCACCGGGAACGGTATTTGTATCCCAAGGATTTCTGACAGCGCCGTAATAACTGGTTTCGTTGGAAGAACCCATCGCAAACTCGTCCATATTCAGTTTGCCCAGCATTACTGCACCGGCTTGATTAAACTTTTCCACCACTGTCGCATTATAAGGTGCGATAAAATTATCCAGCATTTTTGAACCGCAGCTGGTTTTAACGTTTTGGGTACAAAAAATATCTTTTTGCGCAAACGGAATACCGGTTAAAAGTTCAGCATCACCCGCTGCCAGTCTGACATCGGCTTGCTGGGCCTGCTCTAAAGCCCGTTCTTCGGTGACCGTTATATAGGCATTTAACGCGCTGTGCTGATTGATTCTGTCTAAAAATGCCTGCGTCAATTCCACGCTTGAAAACTCGCCGGAACGCAGACTTTTGGCTAATTCTGTAATTGATTTGTTATGCATAGTGATTTCTTATCCCTTTTTTCACTCAATGACTTTGGGCACTAGATAAAGCCCTGCTTCAACTTGTGGAGCGATCATTTGAAATTTTTCACGATTGTCCGTCTCAGTGACCACATCTGTTCTTAATCTTTGCACCTGATCCATAGGATGCGCCATAGGCTCAATGCCATCGGTATTTACATCACCCATTTGCGTCATCAATTCCAACATTCCTGACAAATCCTTGGCATAAGAAGCGATATTTTGCTGTTCTATTCCCAGTCGTGCTAAATGCGCACAAGCGACGACTTCACTTTCTGATAAAGACACGATTTACTCCCAATAAAAAATTTCAGAGATTCTACAAACTATTCTGTTTATAATACTTTATATCTTGCTCAAACACTCGCTTGATTGCTAGAGTAATACTATTTTTATTCCCCCAAAGGATACAGTTAAAAATGTTCAAAAGAATTCGCGGCCTTTTCTCCAACGACCTCGCTATTGACTTAGGAACCGCCAATACATTGATTTACATCCCCGGCCAGGGAATTGTTCTCAATGAACCCTCGGTTGTTGCCATCAAAGAAGACAAAATTCGCGGAGCCAAAACCATTGCCGCTGTCGGGCTTGATGCAAAACGCATGCTTGGACGCACACCTGGCAATATCACTGCAATTCGTCCCTTAAAAGATGGCGTAATCGCTGACTTTGCTGTCACCGAACGCATGCTGCGATTTTTTATTGAAAAAGTACATCAAAGCAAACTGTTACGGCCCAGTCCACGTATTTTGATCTGTGTACCTTGCGGTTCAACTCAGGTTGAGCGTCGCGCCATTCGTGAATCAGCAGCCATGGCCGGTGCCCGCGAAGTTTATTTGATTGAGGAACCCATGTCGGCTGCGATCGGCGCTGGTTTGCCTGTCGATGAAGCTTGCGGCTCAATGGTTTTGGACATTGGCGGTGGCACTTCCGAAGTTGCCGTGATTTCAATCAACGGCATTGTCTATTCTTCTTCTGTCCGTATCGGCGGCGACCGTTTTGACGAAGCCATCATTAATTATGTCCGTAGAAATTACGGCACCTTGATTGGCGAAGCCACCGCTGAAAGAATCAAACATGAAATTGGTACCGCTTATCCCGGCAGCGAAGTTAGAGAAATAGAAGTTAAAGGACGCAATTTGGCGGAAGGCGTGCCACGCAGCTTTTCTTTGAACAGCAATGAAATTCTGGAAGCGCTACAAGAACCGCTCTCTGGCATCGTTGGCGCAGTAAAACTGGCTTTGGAACAAACTCCGCCTGAACTGGGTTCAGATGTTGCTACTCGGGGCATATTCTTAACCGGCGGCGGTGCTTTATTAAAAGACATTGATCGCCTGATAGCAGAAGAAACCGGCCTTCCAGTATATATTGCTGATGATCCGTTGACCTGTGTTGCCAGAGGTGGCGGCATGGTTCTGGAGATGCTGGATAAAAAAGGCGTTTCAACTTTCTCCTTAGAATAATCAAAGTTATCTTATATAAACTTAGGTTGGATTAGCATAATCAGACAAACCAATGCCCCCCAGTTGGGTTACGCAACGCTAACCCAACCTACTTTAAAGAGGCATCCCGCTATAAAACTTTTATTTGCTACCGGCCCATCCATTAATACCCGTTTGCTTGTGGCAATAATTGCGTCAGTTGCCTTACTGATCACTGAGCACACAAGCCAACGTTTGGATTCATTAAGGGCCTCACTCTCCATTTTGGTTGACCCATTAAAATATCTGGTCAATTTACCAACAATTTTGATTGAGCAAACATCCGACTCCGTTCGCTCCTATTCAAGCCTGAAGAATGAAAACAACAAGTTGCGCGATGAACAATTCATCGACAAAACCCGCTTACTCAAATTCGATTCCCTGGAAAAAGAGAATATTCGGCTTCGCGCTTTGCTTGAAAACTCCTTCAAGCTTGGCGAACAACTTCTCATAGCAGAATTATTATCTATTAATACAGCTCCCTATGAAAATATCGTAGTCGTCAACAAAGGAACACGATTTGGCGTGCACCCCCAACAACCGGTATTAGACGCCAATGGCGTAGTTGGGCAAGTGTTCCGGGCTTTGCCTTTCAGCTCCGAAATCATGTTAATCACCGACCCGAATCATGCCATCCCAGTTCAGGTCAATCGTAACGGCTTGCTAACCATTGCTGTCGGCAGCGGCCAACTTAATCGGCTTAACTTGCCCTTTTTACCCAATAATGCGGATATTCGCCCCGGCGACTTGTTGATAACCTCCGGACTGGGCGGAACTTTTCCTTCCGGTTATCCGGTTGCCGTTGTCGATGATTTCACCCCCATGACTAACAAACCCTTTGTTAACATTACCGCCACACCCAAAGCCATGCTCGACCGAAACAGAGAACTGTTAATAGTTTGGAGTGATACGTCTCCCGTTTCGCTGGGCACATCAACAACAACTAACGAAACAAATCCGGAAGTTCATACATCTACCCCACCTCCTAAAAACCGGACACAACACGAAACACCTGAAAACAAACATACGGGTGAAACCAGATGATGAATAATTACATCGGCTCTGGCCGTATTATTACGACCATTATCATGGCGATGTGCCTCAGAATTGTACCTTGGCCGGGCTTCTTAACCGGCATAAATCCAGATTGGGTTCTATTAGTACTGATCTACTGGTCAATCGCAATTCCTGAACGCGTCGGTATTTTTCATGCCTGGACAATCGGCTTATTGACTGATGTGTTAACAGGAAGACTATTTGGACAATATGCACTGGCCTATTCATTAGTTATTTACATCTGCCTGATCATGCACAAACGGTTGCGCCAATTTCCTTTACACCAACAAGCATTTTTTATTTTCTTTTGCCTGTTATTTACCCAAATACTTCTATTCTGGCTAAAGAATATTCAAAACCCTGCTCAACTACATGCCTCTTTTTGGCTGCCCGTTTTTACCGGTACATTTTGCTGGCCTTTTATCTATACAGTTCTGCGCCGCGTCCGTTTGTCACGGCGCACTAAATAAATTCATCCGCGCAGTTATGTCTCGTATTTATACCGTAAAAAACAAGCTGGAAGAGAGCCGTTTATTTATCAACCGCATTATTGCGGCCTTTATTTTGATCTTGCTATTAACATCCGGCCTGATTGTCCGACTGGTTTATCTTCAAATTGTCGGACACGAACATTACGCAACGCTGGCAAAAGACAACAGCATTAAGATTGAGCCCCTGGTTCCAACGCGCGGCATTATTTATGACCGACGCGGCAAGGTGTTGGCTGACAACACCCAGTCGTTCAGTCTTGAACTGATCCCTGAGCAAATCAAAGATCTTGACGATACCTTGCAACGCCTACAAAAATTACTCAATATTTCTGACGAGAAAATCGACCAATACCAAAAACAGCGTAAACGACAAAAACGCTTTACCAGTACGCCATTACTCATCAGCATGAATGATGAAGAAATCGCCAAATTTGCTGTAGTAAGACCTTATTTTCCTGGTGTTGATATTCAGGCTCGCTTGGTAAGACATTATCCATACGCAGATTTGGCATCGCATGTTGTCGGTTACGTAGGTCGGATCAATGAAGCAGAAATGAAATCATTACCCATCGCAGAATATCGTGGCTCAACCCATGTCGGCAAAATCGGCATAGAAAACACCTACGAAACCGAACTCCATGGCAAAACCGGTTATGCGGAAATAGAAACCAATGTCCAGGCGCGTGCCATCAATACCGTAAACTCGGTTCCTCCGATACCGGGTGATAATCTATACCTGACACTGGATATCGATTTACAAAAAACTGCCTTCGATGCATTGGATAAGTATAACGGTGCCGTTGTCGCCATTGAAATAAAAACCGGCGGCGTATTGGTCTTCGCAAGTCGTCCGGGCTTTGATCCCAATCCATTTGTTATCGGCATAGCCAACGATGCCTACCAAGCACTCCAATCTTCAGAAAATCAACCCCTTTATAATCGCGCCCTGCGTGGACTATATCCGCCAGGATCAACCGTAAAGCCGTTTATTGCACTTGCCGGCCTTGAATTTAATGCCATCAGCGCCGAACACCAGCTGTTCTGTCCAGGCTATTATCAACTACCCAATGTCAGCCATCATTATCGGGATTGGAAAAAAGGCGGGCATGGTTCTGTTAATATGACCGAAGCCATAACTGAATCTTGCGATGTATATTTTTATAGTCTGGCTTCTACACTAGGCATAGACCGTATGCATAGCTTCCTGCAACACTTTGGCTTTGGCGAAAAGTCCGGAATTGATCTATCCGGTGAAAAAACAGGACTGCTGCCCTCAAAAGAATGGAAACGCCAGCAACATAACCAATCCTGGTATCCTGGTGAAACCTTGATTACCGGCATTGGCCAAGGCTATCTTCAGGTCACACCAATACAACTTGCCAAAGCTACTGCAACCCTGGCCAATAAAGGAAAAATTGTCACACCTTTTCTGGTAAAAAATTCCGTTAACACCGAGGATTCAGAGCCCGAAAAAGTCACGCCTACAGATAACATTACAATTAAATCCGAAAATATCAACACCATCATTTCGGCAATGATTAATGTTATTCATGATCCTCATGGCACAGCAAAGGGGATCAGCAAAAACATTAACTATCAAATCGCAGGTAAAACCGGTACAGCACAAGTTTTCAACATTAAGCAGGATGCCAAATACAACGAAAATGACATTGACTTCAAATTACGCGACCATGCTTTATTTATATCTTTTGCTCCAGCTGATGATCCAAAAATTGCCATCGCTGTAATTGTTGAAAATGGGGGCCACGGCGGTTCGGTCGCAGCTCCAATCGCTGGACAGGTTATCAAACAATATTTGGAAGGTAATAATGAAAACTGAAACCCGTAGTGAACAATTTCATCCTCCTTCCGTACTCGGCAAAATTCTTATTAGACTTCACATTGATATTCCTTTGTTTATTGGTTTGATTCTGATTGCCCTATTAAGCTTTACAATTTTATATAGTGCCGGCAGTCAGGATATCGACGTACTGATGCGCCAAGCAGCCCGAGTGGGATTGGCTTTTCTATTAATGACAGCGCTGGCTCATGTTGATCCCTATCAATTTAAGCGCTATTCAGCATTACTATTTAGCTTTGGAATATTATTGCTGATTGCCGTGCTCATTCTTGGGCAATTCGGCAAAGGCGCACAGCGCTGGCTAGACCTTGGGATATTTCGTTTCCAGCCTTCTGAAATGATCAAAATCACCACACCGATGATGGTCGCCTGGTATTTGGCCGAGCATGCCTTACCCCCTAAATCAAAGCAATTATTGGTTGCCAGCATACTTATCATTATTCCAACATTGTTGATTGCGAAACAACCCGACCTAGGCACAGCATTACTGGTTGCCAGCTCCGGGGCTGCGGTACTATTTTTTGCAGGACTTTCCTGGCGCTTCATTCTGGCTATTACTGCAATGCTTGGAGGAATGACACCGGTACTCTGGCATTTTATGCGCCCCTATCAACGTGACCGGGTACTTACCTTTTTGAACCCGGAAGCTGATCCCTTGGGTCGTGGTTATCATATTATTCAATCCAAAATTGCGATTGGCTCGGGCGGTATCTATGGCAAAGGCTGGCTAGGCAGCACCCAGTCAGAGCTGGACTTTTTACCGGAAAGCTCTACCGACTTTATCTTTGCGGTTTTTGCCGAAGAATTTGGACTTTTCGGCTGCCTTGGTTTGCTCACTTTATACTTACTGATCATTAGCCGCTGCCTGTTTATTGCCTCACAAGCTCAAGACACTTACAGCCGTCTATTAGCCAGTAGCTTGGCTTTTACCTTTTTTGTTTATGTGTTCGTTAACATCGGCATGGTCATTGGCGTATTGCCTGTGGTTGGTGTCCCATTACCTTTAGTCAGTTATGGAGGAACATCAATCGTAACTTTGCTTGCTGGCTTTGGCATTCTCATGTCGATTCACACCCATAAAAAGTTTCTGCCTCATTAATAAAATCCAGGAAAGACGAAAATTATGCGTCATATGTTTATCACACGCATAAAATAAAATCACCTAATTAAACATAAAAAAGCAATGACTTATAAAAAATACATCATTCTTCTTTCGTCTTTCATACTGTGCCTTTTATTGATCGCCTGCACCCGCAACATTAAGGAAACAGAGAATACCTTTATTGAAGGGATGGTAAAAAAACACAATTTCGACGAACAAAAACTTATTGATTTATTCACAGCCGTCGAGATCAAACCTGACATTCTTAAAAGAATAGCAACGCCTTCAGAAGCCTTACCCTGGTATAAATATCGTAAAATATTTCTCACCGAGAAACGCATAAACGCTGGTGTAAAATTTTGGCAGGAAAATGCAGCAGCATTGGCCGCAGCCGAAAAAACATATGGTGTTCCGCCTGAGATCATCGTCGCCATTATCGGCGTAGAAACACAATTTGGGAAAAACACCGGAAACCATCGAGTCATTGATGCCCTTTCGACATTAGCTTTTGCCTATCCACCACGCAGCCAATTTTTCCTGACTGAACTCGAAAATTTCTTGCTCCTATGCCGCGAAGAAAATATTAACCCCAACGAACCTCTAGGCTCCTACGCCGGCGCGATGGGAATGCCGCAATTTATGCCCAGCAGTTTCAGAAACTACGCTATTGATTTTGACAACGATAATCGTCGAGATATTTGGCATAACAACAAGGATGTGATTGCCAGTATTGGCAATTATTTTGCCGCACATCATTGGCAGGCCGGTCGAATTGTAGCTGTTCCTGTAAAAGCTAAAAACGATAACTACAAATCGGCACTGACGAATGACCTTAAGCCGAATTTAAGGCTTGCTGAGTTAGAATCGCTCAACTTAATTATTTCGAGGTCAATACCTACAGACAGAAAAGTGAAACTGCTTAGCTTGGAACTAGAGCATGATCAGGAGCTTTGGGCGACCTTAGACAATTTTTATGTCATAACTCGCTACAACCACAGCCCTTTATATGCAATGGCCGTTTATCAGTTAAGCCTATCTATCCTAAATAAAAAAGGGGCATTCCCATGAATAAAATTATAGCGATCCTATTAATTTTTGTTTTATGCAGTTGTACTACCGAACATGTAAAAACGTCTGATCTTTCGACACCACCTTCGGATACAACTGCCTACTCAGATCAACTAAGAACAAAGCTCTATTCTAAATTACACATTGGTATTCGAGATAATCAAAGCAACACCGAAGACGAAACTCTTTTACCCCGCATTACCCGTTACCTTAAACAAGGCGTAGCCTCTTGGTACGGTTCCGATTTTCACGGTAAAAAAACCGCATCTGGCGAAATATTCGACATGTATGCCATGACTGCTGCCCACAAAACATTGCCACTTTCCTCTTACGCTCGCATCACCAACCTTGAAAATCAGCGTAGTGTTATAGTTCGCATCAATGATCGCGGTCCTTTTCATGGCGACCGTGTTTTAGATTTATCTTACGCCGCCGCAAAAAAACTGGATCTTCACCAGTCAGGTACGGGAGCTGTTGAAATTAAGGCGATTGCGCCTGAACAAGCATTAACGCAACTTCAAAACACAGCGGTTAAGCAAGAAAAAAATGTCTATTTGCAAATAGGTAGTTTCGACAATAAAAAGAAAGCACAAAAATTGCAAAATAAAATTGCCGCAAACCATTTGCCACAACCTGAAATACTCCCCTCAAAGCACCAAGGTTCTACTCTGTACAAAGTTCAAATGGGACCCATCCAATCTTCAGAAAGTGTCGACAAACTTAATTTACAACTGGCAAAACTAGGTATAACAACAACTCAATTTGTTACTGAAACCGGTCAAAAGCAAATCTCCATGATACAATAAGCCTAAGTTTCACTAAGCCTAATGTTAGAGAGCAATGATCATTTTTAAAAATTTTTCTTTATTTTTATTTTTTAGTTTGGCTGTAGCCACAACTTTGGTAAACGCAGAAGACGCCGAAATTACCACGCCGGCAGCACCTACCATTGCTGCCAGCGGCTACATTTTAATGAGCCATGATACCGGCAAAGTGCTTGCTGAAAATAACGCCGATGTTAAACTTGCTCCGGCCAGTCTAACCAAGATTATGTCGGTTTATGTAGTGTTTCGCGAAATCAGCAATGGCCATTTACATTTGGATGACATGGTGACCATCAGCCAAAAAGCTTGGTCAACTCCCGGCTCAAGAATGTTTATCGAAGTCGGTAACCAGGTAAAAGTTGAAGACCTGTTAAAAGGCGTTATTATTCAATCAGGAAACGACGCGAGCGTCGCCTTGGCCGAACATATTGCCGGCGATGAAACTACATTTGCCGACATGATGAATCAACATGCTGAACGTCTGGGCATGAAAAACAGTCACTTTCAAGATAGCAATGGTCTTCCCATCGATAACCATTACACCACGGCTCGAGATCTGGCCATACTCACCCAAGCCTTAATTAAAGAATTTCCTGATTACTATCGCTGGTTCTCCCAAAAAGAATTCACCTTCAACAACATCGTTCAGCATAATCGCAATCAGTTGTTATCTCGCGATGAAACAGTCGATGGCGTTAAAACCGGGTTTACCGATGCAGCGGGCTATTGCCTGGTCGCTTCTGCCTTAAGAAACAATATGCGTTTGATTTCCGTGGTCATGGGAGCAAGCAGCCCAAATGCCCGGGCCAATGAAAACCAAAACCTGCTAAATTACGGCTTTCGTTTTTTCGAGGCACACAAACTTTATCAAGGAAAAACCTCACTTTCAGAAGCCAGAATTTGGAAAGGTAACTCTAAAAACATACAAATTGGTTTGGCTGAAGATCTTTATGTCACCATCCCGCGTCGCCGTTATACTGATCTTAAAGCAGTCATTACCCTTGATAAAAAGATAACCGCACCTATCAAGGAAGGCACAAAACTGGGCACTGTCAACGTCACACTAAAAGATGAAGCAATCGCCAGCAAAGATTTGATCGCACTAAAATCGGTAGAGGAAGGTAATATTTTCCAACGACTTTATGACAGCGCAATGATGATGATTGAGAAATCTGATGGACAATAATACCGTCTATTTGAATGGTGATTACCTGCCATTAAGCGATGCAAAAATATCGGTTATGGATCGGGGCTTTTTATTTGGTGACGGCATTTATGAAGTTATTCCGTCCTACTCTGGTCATTTGTTTCATTTTGAACAACACATGGAGCGACTGGAAAACAGTCTGACTCTAATTCGTTTAGAAAACCCCCATGATTCAGCAAAATGGCGCGAGATTTTAACGCCCTTGCTCGATGCCAATTTGGATCAGTCTATTTATATACAGATTACCCGAGGGGTTGCGGCTAAAAGAGACCATACCTTTCCAGCAAACATCATTCCAACTGTATTTGCAATGAGCTCGAACATTGTTGGTTTTACCGATTTGGAAAGTGGTGCAAAGGCCATCAGTATTGATGACAGCCGCTGGGGTTTATGTAATGTCAAAGCTATTACTCTTCTGGCGAACATTTTGCTTAGACAACAGGCAGTTGATCGAGGTTGCGCAGAAGCTATTTTAGTTAAAGATGGCTATGTTACTGAAGGTGCGGCTAGTAATATATTTGCAGTCATCGACGGCATCTTGATCACGCCTCCCAAAGGCCGGGAAATATTAGCGGGAGTGACCCGAGATGTAATCCTGGAGCTTGCGCGAGATAATGATATTGCCTGCAGCGAAGACATAATTTCACTGGACGCACTAAAAACAGCCAGCGAAATCTGGCTAACCAGTTCTACTCGAGAAATCATACCCGTTGTGCAACTTGACAATGAAACCATTGCAAACGGTAAACCAGGACCGGTATGGAAAACTATCAACCACCTATTTCAAACTTACAAGAAATCCAAACCATGAGTGAAAATCTAATCGAAGACACCTTATTAGAATTCCCTTGCCAGTTTCCAATCAAGGCCATGGGAAAAACCAATCTGGAACTCGACCTGCTGGTTATTGAAATTGTTAACCGGCATGTAGTTGAAGTTCACGAAACCGCTGTTACCAGACGCCCTAGCAAAGATGGTAATTACATCGCCGTAACCGTTATGATTGAAGCCTCCAGCAAGCGACAGCTGGATGCCATTTATCAGGACTTATCTGACCATCCACATGTGTTAATGGCTTTGTAAAGACGGTTTTTTTAGAAGCGTATCCAGCAACTGCTGCCTCACAACCCACAAAAAATATAATCATTTGAATGGTAGTGCTACAAAATCTTGGATTGCAAGATTATGAATTCACTTGGCGTGATATGCTGCACTTTACCCAAAATCGCGTTACAGACACAGCAGACCAACTCTGGATCACCGAACATCCTCCTGTTTATACACTGGGCCTAAACGGCAAACGCGAACATTTGCTGGCTACAGGCGAAACTCCCGTCATTAACTCTGACCGTGGCGGCCAAGTGACTTATCATGGCCCCGGCCAGCTAGTTATTTATACTTTGCTCGATATCAAACGACTCAATTTAAACGTCCGTTCCCTGGTCACTCTCCTTGAACAAGCGATGATCCTTGCCCTAGCTGAATATGGCATTAGCGCACTCGCCAAAGCCGAGGCACCCGGTGTTTATGTCAAAGACAAAAAAATTGGCTCAATTGGCCTGCGCATTAAAAATAATTGCTGTTATCATGGCTTAAGCATCAACAATCAGATGGATTTACAGCCTTTCGACCATATCAATACCTGCGGTTATAAAGGTCTTGAAGTAACTCAACTGGCCGATCTGGGCGTAAACATCAGCACGACAGAGCTCGCTATTTCTGTTACCAACGCAATTCTTACGGCATTACAAAAATGACTTATCAAGCTCCCTCTCGCTCTACGCCCGAATCTCACCAACGCAACACCGAAAAGCTGGCTAAAATTCCAATCAAAGTCGAGCCTGCAGAATCTACCTTGCGCAAACCTGAGTGGATACGCATAAAAATATCGGCTAGCGACGAAATTATTCGCATTAAACAACTGTTACGTGAACACAAATTGCATACCGTTTGTGAAGAAGCCGCTTGCCCCAATCTGGCCGAATGTTTTCAGCACGGCACCGCAACCTTTATGATCATGGGTGACTTATGCACCCGTCGTTGCCCTTTTTGCGATGTAGCACATGGCAAACCACTCGCACTCGATATTGATGAACCCCAACACTTGGCCGATGCAATACAAGCTATGGCATTGAAATACGTGGTCATCACCTCGGTAGATCGAGATGATTTAAGAGATGGTGGTGCCGGTCATTTCAGTGCTTGCATCAAAAAAATTCGTCTGCTAACGCCAAGCACCAAAATAGAAATCCTGGTTCCTGACTTTCGGGGACGCATTGAAAAAGCCGTTACCATTCTTGCCGAGCAACCTTGCGACGTGTTTAATCATAATTTGGAGACTGTACCCCGACTATACAAAAAAGTACGTCCAGGCTCGGATTATCAAGGTTCATTGAAACTACTGCAACAATTTCACAAGGCCCAGCCGCAAGTACCAACAAAATCCGGTTTAATGCTTGGCGTAGGAGAGCTCGAACACGAAGTTCATCAGGTTATGAAAGATTTAATTGCCCACGGATGTTCAATGCTGACACTAGGTCAATATCTCCAACCCAGCAAAGCCCATTTACCGGTTGAGAGCTACATCACTCCTGAACAATTTGATGAATACGGCAGAGTTGCAAAAGCGCTGGGATTCAAACAAGTCGCCAGCGGCCCGATGGTCAGATCATCCTACCATGCCGATCTTCAGGCTAAAGATGTTATTCAGGACAAGTAATAGTCCAATATTTAACTTGAAAGCATTTGATATTTAATGTCCATAAATTTCTGACAACTGGCACTACAGGTCGATAGCTCCAATTTGAACTTGAAAAGGATCAAGTCAGTAGCCTATTGCTTGAACACACTTTATAATATCCCATTGAAAGCCTAGAATTTTGGTTTATTTATAACCGCAATGACTCTCAGCTTGATCACCCTCAACTCAACAGCTCGAAACAGGAATCCTTCATGTCACAGAAAATTTTAGATGTAGTTAAGCCCGGTGTTGTAACAGGCGATGACGTTCAAAAAATATTTGCCATTTGCAAAGAAAATAGCTTCGCTTTGCCTGCAGTAAACGTCATTAATACTGATTCTATCAATTCAGCTTTAGAAGCCGCCGCAAAAGTTAAATCTGCTGTAGTCATTCAATTTTCAAATGGCGGCGCAGCCTTTGTTGCCGGTAAAGGACTTAAAGCAGAAGGCCAACAAGCAGCAATTCTGGGCGCTATTTCTGGTGCGCAACATGTTCATGCTATGGCTGAAGCTTATGGCGTACCGGTTATTTTGCACACTGACCATGCAGCTAAAAAACTACTTCCATGGATAGATGGCTTGTTAGATGCGGGCGAAAAACATTTCGCTGCAACCGGCAAACCTTTATTCAGTTCACACATGCTGGATTTGTCTGAAGAAAGCCTGGCTGAAAACATTGAAATCTGTGGTCAATATTTAGCGCGCATGTCCAAAATGGGCATGACTCTGGAAATCGAATTAGGCTGCACCGGTGGAGAAGAAGATGGTGTTGACAATAGCGACATGGATCATTCCATGCTTTACACTCAACCTGAAGATGTCGCTTATGCTTATGAAGAATTAAGCAAAATCAGCCCACGCTTTACTATTGCTGCGTCTTTTGGAAATGTTCATGGTGTTTATAAGCCTGGCAACGTTAAATTAACACCAACTATTTTGGCTAACTCACAAAAACACGTTTCTGAAAAGTTTGGCGTTCCAACCAACACTTTAAATTTTGTTTTCCATGGCGGGTCAGGTTCTTCAGCTGCTGAAATCAAAGAATCAATCAGCTACGGTGTGATCAAAATGAACATCGATACCGATACCCAATGGGCAACCTGGGAAGGTATCATGAACTACTACAAACAAAACGAAGGTTATCTGCAAGGCCAAATTGGTAATCCTGATGGCGACGACAAGCCTAACAAAAAATACTACGATCCACGCGTCTGGCAACGTGCCGGTGAAGTCGGCATGTCGATTCGTTTGGAGCAAGCGTTTCAGGAATTGAATGCGGTTAATACACTGTAAATTTTTAGACTGAATAAAAAGGCCGGTGCCTGTGCATCGGCCTTTTTTTTGTCTGGCAGACTATGCGTATCAAGTTTTTTTAAACATCAGATTATCAATTATGCCCATAAAAAACACCTTGTCATATAACAACACATGACTAATAACCCACCGACAGGGTAAACTATATCAATATATTAAATTAAGGTTGGCACAATGACAGCATCAAACAATGTACATCCGCACGAGATTCATAAATTCGGGTCAATGGCAGAACGGTGGTGGGATCTTCAGGGCGAATTTAAAACTTTGCACGACATTAACCCGCTTCGCCTCGAATTTATCAAGCGTTATGCCGAAATTTCCGGCTCGCGCATCGTTGATGTCGGCTGCGGCGGGGGTATTTTAACCGAAGGCCTGGCAAAACAAGGTGCAGAGGCCATAGGTATAGATTTAAGTGAAGACTTGATTGATATTGCCGATCTGCATGGTCTTGAATCTGGCGCAAATGCCCATTACCAAAAAATAAGCGCAGAAGATATGGCTGGTCAGCAACCCTCAAGCTTTGATCATGTAACCTGTATGGAAATGCTTGAGCATGTGCCTGATCCAGGATCTATAATCTCTGCTTGCGCTACTCTGGTAAAGCCAGGGGGGATGGTGTTTTTTTCAACACTCAACCGCAAACCCAAGGCTTACTTACTGGCTATTCTTGCTGCGGAATATATATTGCAGATGCTACCCAAAGGCACACATGACTTTAAAACCTTTATCAAACCCTCGGAACTTTGTCAGTCGACCCGCGCTGCAGGTCTTGAATTGCAGGGCATGGTAGGCATTGAGTACAATCCGTTCAGAAAACGTTTTAGTTTGGGTAAAGACATAGACATCAATTACATCGCTGCTTTTAAGCGCCCCTTTTAAAACATGAGCACTGACTTTAAATTATCTTGCGTATTATTCGATCTGGACGGCACCCTAGTAGACACGGCACCAGACCTTATTTCATGCTTAAACCGTGCCCTACAGATTCACGGCTTTAACACGGTTTCCCCTGAAAGCGTCAAACCGTTCATTTCCTTTGGTGCTGCGGCGATGATTAAACAAAGTCTGACTTCCAGCGATGAACTATTAAAAGCAAATATCCTGGAGACCATGCTGACTCATTACCAAAACAATATTGCTGAACACACGGTCTTTTTCAATGGAATGACAGAGACCTTAGCGGCAATTGAAATGCAAGGTCTTAAATGGGGGGTGGTTACTAATAAACGGGAACGTTTTACTAATCCGCTAATGAAGGCATTAAAGTTAACTGAACGCGCGGCTTGCATCGTCAGTGGAGATACAACTACCAATGCCAAACCGCATCCGGAACCGATGTTGGCGGCGTGTAAGCAGGCAGCAGTTAATCCACTGGAATGCGTCTATATAGGCGATGCAAAACACGACATTACCGCAGGTAAAACCGTGCAAATGAAAACAGGGGTTGCACTTTACGGCTACATTAATCCCAGCGATGCCCCAGAAACCTGGGGCGCGGATGCCTTAATTGAATCACCCCAACACATTTCAAACTGGATAACCTCACTGTCATGCCACTAAAAAATCAAGTTATCCTAATTACCGGTGCCGCAGGCGGTTTGGGAAGTACAGCTGCATTGGCCTTAGCCAAACAGGGTGCGCATATCATTTTACTGGATAAAAACATTCCCAAACTGGAAGCAGCTTATGATTCAATTTTGGCCGGTAACGGGCCAGAACCAATTATGTATCCATTTGATCTGGCCGGCGCCAATGAAAACGAATACCAGGAATTAGCAGATAAAATTGATGAGAAATATGGCTCACTGCAAGGTATTTTGCATTCTGCAGTTGAATTTAGCAGCTTCACACCAATGAGTGAATATAAAACAAAAGACTGGGGGCATACTATAAATGTAAATTTAAATGCACCCTTCCTACTATGCAGAGTACTCATGCCTGTTTTACAAAAGAGCAAGCAAGCAAGCATTGTCTTTACTTCTGATTCCTCAGCCAGAAAGTCACCGGCTTATTCAGGTGCTTATGGTGTATCCAAAGTAGCAATGGAAAGCTACGCAAATATACTGGCAGAAGAACACGAAGCATTCGGTAAAATCCGTATCAATACGCTTATACCTGGACCGGTTGACTCCCCGTTTAGAAAAAGAGCCTATCCTGCGGAAGATAAAAGCAAACTACCGACAATGAATTCATTAACCCCCATTTATCAGTACTTATTTGGCCCAGAGAGCCTTGGCGTTACCGGCCAGACTATCGATGCCCGAACTTTTTATTTATAAAACATTTACTATGGCCGAAAGAGAAGACGTTGTTTTAACCCGTGATGTCAACATTGTTACCATTCCCGACGGTAATACCGGAACCTTAAGTCAAGGTCAAATCGTCACCATTCATCAGGCTTTGGGCGATAACTATACTGTGGTTACCGATCATGGTCACATGGTTCGCATTGCAGGAGCAGATGCAGATGCTTTAGGCAAAGTATCACATCAACTACATACTCTTGTTTTAGAAACTGATGCAACTGCGGTGGAAAAAAACTGTTGGGAGGTGATGAAAACAGTTTATGACCCTGAAATCCCGGTCAATATAGTAGACCTCGGTCTTGTTTATCAATGCAAAGTCACTCAGGTTGATGAAAAACTTAATGATGTCCATGTCATCATGACCCTCACTGCGCCAGGCTGTGGTATGGGACCGGTGATTCAGGGCGATGTAGAAAAATGCATTCGCGCGCTCCCAGGTGTTGATCGGGTTAATGTCGAAGTAGTACTTGACCCACCCTGGGCTAGGGAAATGATGTCTGAAGTTGCCCAGTTGCAATTGGGTTTATATTAAGTTAATTACCGAAATTACATTCAACGCATTTTTTAAGGCTTTTACTACTATACTCAATCTGATAATCACCCCATTACAATAATTTATAGTGCAATGATGCTGTTTCTTTTACAGCCTCGCACAGGGCAAAAACTCTTATGAATCGCGGTTTCAACACTATTCTTGCAGCGCAGTTCTTTTCATCTATCGGCGATAACGCGCTTTTATTTGCTGCAATAGCATTACTTAAAAGTCTAAGCGCGCCTTCCTGGCAAATTCCTGTTTTACAGCAATTCTTTGTATTTTCTTTTATTGTTTTAGCGCCATTTGTAGGGGCTTTCTCTGATGCATTACCTAAAGGAAAGGTTATGTTAATAAGTAATAGCATCAAGATAATTGGCTGTACTGCGATGTTATTTGGCTTACATCCATTGTTGGCTTATGGCTTTGTTGGAATTGGAGCTGCCATGTATTCGCCAGCTAAATATGGCATACTCACAGAATACCTACCTCCAAGCCGATTAGTATGGGCTAATGGATGGATGGAGGGATTGACTGTCGGAGCAATAATTCTCGGAGCTATATTTGGAGGATTATTAATTGGTAATAGCGTTGATGATTTCGTTGCTCTTCATATTAGATCACTTCGATTCAACGGAGGCATCGATACGGCTCCAGAATTTGCTATTTTTGTCATTTTGATTTTATATTTGATAGCAACCATTCTTAACTGTTATATCCCAAAGCTACCAATTGAACACACGCTAACCAATCGATCTCCAGGTTTCCTGCTGGCAGATTTTTGGCGTTGTTTTCTACTCTTATGGAAAGACCCATTAGGACAGGTTTCTCTCGGTGTCACTTCATTATTCTGGGGAGCAGGGACAAGCTTGCGCTTTATTATTCTTACCTGGGCAGCAGCAGCACTTAATCTTAATATGGAAGAAGCAACTCAATTAACTGCTGTTGTAGCAATCGGCCTGGCAATCGGTTCCGTAATAGCCGCCAAGACTGTACCCTTAGAACATGCTGTAAAAATATTACCATTGGGGATAGCTATGGGTCTGGTTGTATTAAGCATGGTTTTGGTGACTGACTGGAGGGTTTCAGTATTGGTATTAATACTGATAGGCACTTTGGCAGGTACCTTTTTAATCCCGATGAACGCATTACTGCAACACCGTGGCCACAAACTGATGGGCTCAGGCCATTCAATCGCTGTTCAAAATTTCAACGAAAATCTTAGTATTTTATTAATGCTGGGCGCTTATGCAATGATGATTGAAGCAGGATTATCAGTGAACACCATAGTCATCGCATTTGGACTTTTCATCTCGATAACAATGACTTTACTAAGAAATAAACATGGGCATGATCAGGATTAATATTTTTAAATTGGTCATATGAATGCATAGCAAACATCCATTGATAAACCTGCAATATCTTCCGGTACTAACTTAGACATTTGCAAGTTAGTACCTTATATTTAGCTTTACGCTAATCAACATATAAAGCGCTAACACTCTGGAATAAATGACGTTAAAGCTCGGCCTGTAGTCCTGGTATTCCAATAAGCTGTATTCTCATGGCATTGTCGCCCTCTTCATAAACGGGGAGCCGACCTTCTTTATCCCAGAGCCTAAAAGCTAACGCATGAGACAAAACCCGGATTGGATAATCACGTGGTAACTGCTGCAAATAAGGTTGTATGGTTACAAAATCAGTTGCACCGTATTGTTGCATAATAAAACGCAAACCACCGTTCGCTGGCCCGATGTTATATGCAAGTAGCCCCAGAAAAAGGTCGCCATGCATTTGATTAAGATAATATTTAAATGTGGCTGCTGCTATAAATGCATTATGTCGCGGGTCCTGTAATGAAGTTTTGCTAACTTCCAGCTTTTTTTCAACCTGTTCCAAAATAACTTTAGGAACCAATGTAATTTGAAATAATCCTCGCCCTCCATCTTGGCTATCCCTCGGCAAAAAAGATGATTCTGTTGCCGCCAAACCTTGTAGCAAATTAAAATCTATATCAAAAATTTTAGCTGCTTCTGCAATAACTGGATTATAGGACTCAGCACGGTGAACCAGTTTTAATAATTGCCCGGAATCATATCGCCGATATGTTGCATAGACCTGGTGCGCGATTGTTACTCGACCGGCTTCCTGTTTACCACCTACCAGCAAACGAAAATGACTAATTGCTTGAGTAAAATGATTTTGTAGCACAAACCACCCCATAACCAGGGCAAAGCTGATCGCTAAAGCTGGTACTAACAATACAGCCCTCGCTTGCAACCATTTACGAAGTTTCCACCACGCTATCAATAATAACGCTGCAGCAATTATCAAACCTAATACACCGATTGCAAACGGCAATAAACTGGTAAAGAATCGGGTTCCGGAAAACCAATTAGCCGAATAGCCAAGCAAAACCATAATCGCCGAGATCGCCGTTATAGCTAATCCTAATACTTCTATACCTATTATTAAGGCTTTTTTTCTAAAGCTGCTCACCTCTCGTTTAGGCACTACTTTACTTCTTACCTTGCTAGGTTTGTTTGGTTTACGTGACTTTGCTTTCGGATTTGCATCCAGCTTGACGCTAACTGGTTTTCGAGGGGGTACTGGTTTATTCATACAAACACTTTAATAAAACTATTGTGATACAAAAAACTGAAATACCTAAAATACCTGAAATCATAATTGATTATATGTTGAAAATCAGTACTCACAATGTATGTAAAATTAATCTACACTTTTTATTCGCGTTATTAATACTGAAAAATATAAATGTCCAACATAATGTAACACCAATTTCATAAGACAATGCTATCTTGTGCAATCAGAACAGCTCAGGATAAGTCAATCATGTATAAAACTCACTTAGCCCATCTAGTCTACAATTTTAAGACGTTGCGCAATCTTATGGCAAAAGCCACGCCTGCTCGTTCGGGGGATTATCTTGCAGGAGTAGCAGCCACTAATAACCTTGAAAGGGTTGCTGCTCAAATGGTACTTGCTGATGTGCCTTTAAAACGTTTTCTAAATGAAGCCCTGGTTCCTTATGAACTAGATGAGGTCACTCGTTTAATTATTGACGATCATGATAATGTTGCATTTTCTGCTATCAGCCATCTGACGGTCGGAGATTTTCGTAACTGGTTGCTTTCAGAACAAGCCTCAACTGCAACACTTACTAAGATAGCACCCGGCTTGACACCTGAAATGGTCGCCGCTGTTTCAAAAATCATGCGTATCCAGGATTTGATCCTGGTCGCAAAAAAATGCCGTATTATCACACAATTTCGCAACACCATTGGCCTTGAAAACCGTTTATCAACACGCCTGCAACCGAACCACCCTACCGATAGCCCTGCCGGTGTTGCTGCCAGCCTGGTGGATGGCCTCCTCTACGGATGCGGTGATGCAGTCATTGGTATTAATCCGGCTTCAGACAATCTTGAAGCAACCTCACGTCTGCTACACATGCTATCTGATGTGATCGAACGCTATCAAATTCCAACACAATCCTGTGTCCTGGCTCATGTAACGACCACCCTCAAAGCTATTGAACAAGGCGTGCCCGTTGATCTGATTTTTCAATCAATTGCGGGAACCCAAAAAGCCAATGAAAGCTTCGGCATTACTCTAAGCTTGTTAAACGAGGCGCATCTTGCCGGATTAGAACTAAAGCGAGGGACTATTGGTAACAATTGTATGTATTTTGAAACCGGACAAGGCAGCGCCTTATCTGCTAATGCCCATGAAGGACTGGATCAGCAAACTTGTGAAGCCAGATCATATGCTGTTGCACGGAAATTTAAGCCTTTATTAGTCAATACTGTAGTTGGATTTATCGGGCCTGAATATCTTTATGATGGCAAACAAATCATTCGGGCAGGTCTTGAAGATCATTTCTGCGGCAAATTACTAGGCCTGCCAATGGGTTGCGATGTTTGTTACACTAACCACGCTGAAGCCGATCAGGATGATATGGATATGCTGCTTACCCAATTTGCTGTTGCCGGTGGTAGTTTTATCATGGGTGTTCCCGGCGCTGATGATGTGATGTTGAATTATCAATCAACTTCATTCCATGATGCCCTTTATGTACGCCAAGCACTTGGGCTAAGACCGGCGCCAGAATTCGAACGATGGCTACAACAACACCATATTTTTAATCAAGAAAATCAATTAATGCAACAATCTGTTATACCGGCATTATTTAAACAGACTTTACAAAAACTTGACGAGTCCAGCGATGAATACCAATAATCCAACAACCTTAGATTTAGACCCCTGGCACAGCTTGACTCACTTCACTCCGGCACGTATCGCTTTAGGTCGGGCAGGTATGAGCCTTACCACGCGTGCTTACCTTGAATTCCAATTAGCCCATGCTTTGGCCCGCGATGCTGTCAATACCCCATTGGATTTTGAAAAGCTTGCACAGCAATTGATCATTCATGGTTATCAATCACTGAATCTGGAATCCCAAGCAAAGGATCAGGCTATGTATTTACAGCGACCTGATCTGGGTCGTATATTAAACTCAATGTCAATAAGTTGTTTAAAACAATCCACACCAATAGCGGCTGATACAGTTATTGTTGTTGCCGACGGCTTATCTTCTAAAGCTTTAGAACAACACGCTATACCGTTTCTAAATTTATTATTGCCTGAACTGCAACAAAAAGATTACATTCTGCCGGCCGTTTGTTTGGTAAAACATGGTCGGGTTGCAATTGGTGATGCCATAGCTGAAATCTATGCAGCTCGTTTATGCATAGTTTTGATTGGTGAAAGACCGGGGTTAAGTTCACCGGATAGTTTGGGGATTTATTTTACTTATAAGGCCAAAGCAGGCAAAACTACCGATGCAGACCGCAATTGTATTTCAAATATTCATAGTAACGGCCTGACCTATCAGCAAGCTTTAAATAAGCTGCTGTTCCTCATTGATAAGTCTGAAAAATTAAAACTATCCGGCGTTAACTTAAAGGATGAGTCAACTAACTCTACAATAGAGCAGTTACAACATATTAACTTTTTACTCTATTAACCAACGCATTTCCGCATAAAGAAATTAAATGATTTTTCATTAACTGCTAAATTTCATGTAATTTACACAACTTACATGAATAGATTGTGAACTAATTATACCAAAAAGAGAAACAATCCATAAATTATTGACCCCATTGTCAACAATAGCATCCTCTAGTATAGTTAAGTTGTAGTTTAATCAACCTTTCAATTTATACGAGGACTTAACCATGAACGACTTACAAAAAGATATTTTAACGGGGACGATTTTTATAATCGGCTTGGTTGGCTTTATTTCTGGAGAATTTATCATTTCCTCCACGCTATTTGCCTCAGCAGCCATCGCAAGTAATGTTAATGCAAACCGTAAAAAAGCAAAATTAGGTCATTTTTCATGGGATTAATGCCCTGCAGCTCTATATCACTAAATAAAACATCATGAAGGCATCCACGGAGGCCTTCTTGTTTATCATATATTCAGCCTGAAAAGTCAAGCAATGAACAGACTAATATATTGCCTGCTTTTTGTTCCATACCCCGCAAGATATATTACGAATATCTAGAATTAATGCAAAATAACACAACCAAATAGTTGTTATTTAATTAAGGCTTGGCCGAACCTAGCTTACCAATAAACTCCCAGCAATAAAAAACTTCCGATTAACATAAATTTCATCGACCACATTTCCATTGAACACCCGTAATAACGGTCATAATGATGCATAATCTCTTCAACTTTATTGCCACCAACCTGATCTCGCATGTGAATTCTTTTTGCCATGATACTTTCTCCTATTTATTTTAATTTAATCAATACGATCTATAACTGCGCATTTGCCCAACCAATACGCCCTGTATTTCCACTTGAGTTGGATTAAATCGCATAATTTCCATTTCTGAGTTGCCCGGAATTAACAATGTTTCATGCGGATACTGTTCAATAAATTTTAAGGTAGCATCACTTTTATCAACTAATGCCACTACGATTTCACCATTACGAGCATGGCAACGCTGCTCTATAACCACCCAATCTCCATCAAAAATCCCCTCATCAATCATAGAATCACCTTTAACCTTTAACACATAACAAAGCTGATCTGTTTTGATTTCATTTGGAATGTTCATGTAATGCACATCCTCAATCGCTTCAATGGGTTTACCGGCAGCAATCATGCCAACATAACGCAGCGAATGGGCTGTTTGCGTGGTTTCCATTCCGTTTTTTATGGCCTTTTCGGTTAAACGTATTCCCCTATGCTTGCGATCCAAAGACTCAATTAATCCAGCTTCAATTAGACCCTGAATAAGACGATGCAACGAACCTCGTGATTTTAGACCTAATGCCAAACACAACTCCTCCAATGTGGGTGGGTGTGGAAAGGTATCAGTATTTTGCAATAAGAATGCAATAATTTCTCTTTGTTTTCGGGTAATTGTATTCATTAATTTGCTTTCAATTTGTTTTTTTATAAGAATAGCACAATATAAAAAAAGAACAAATAAAGAACAAATAAAGAGCGATGTAGTTTTTTATTTTAATTTTTGCTAAAAAACTGATTCAAGCTTTAACCCTCAAATAAACAACAAATACGAGAGTCTAAACATCAATTAAAGATGGCAACTTTGAAAACATTAACCAAGGGATCAAATGTTGATATAAATTTATCTAGCCGATTAAACTTTATTACAAAAACAGATAGCAAAGTTTCTAATGGATGTTAGATCTGCGCATAATCACAGGTTTTTCTGATTACCTTATTTATATTTACTGAGCAGACTCTACTTAGGGCTTGCTATTAAATTTAATGATGATTACAGCCAATGAATTTGTGCTGTTAACCTATTTAGTAGCATTCAATGCAACTTGAATTGATTTGGCAGTCAGTTGATTAGAATCTTTATGTAGCGCATTTTTAATATCAATGGCTTGCCAATCGGGATGAAGTTCCAGCAAAAGTGCGGCCACGCCGGCAACATGCGGGGTAGCAAACGAACTACCTGTCATAAAATCATATGCCTGGTGCGGAACAGTCGTCAAAATATCCTGACCTGGTGCAATAATGCCAACCTGATTATCTCCACCATCGAATCCGACAGCAAGAACACCAGGAACATTTGCTGGAAAGCCTCCTACTTGAGACTTGGCAGGAACTGCAGCGACTACAATAATTCCTTTTGCCAAAGCTTTCTCAACCAATTGCCTAAGCAGGGGATCATCGGGGCCGCTTAGACTGAGATTAACTATCCGACAATCAAGGCTAATAGCTTGATTTAAAGCCAACGCCAAAGTAAAGCTATTGCAATGCGCCGCCAGTGAATTTGGCTTGTCAGGCCAACAAGCCCGAAAGGCTAAAATTTCAGCTTCTGGTGCTATCCCAACAATCCCTATTCCATTGTCTGCGCGTGCAGATAAAATACCCGCCACAGCAGTACCATGGATATCTGCAACATTATGATCTAAGGGCTCAGGCCCCATATTTTCTGACGATTTAATCTGACCTTTTAAATCAGGATGATCAATATCTACCCCGGTATCAATAATGGCTATTCGCACGCCCCGCCCCGTAGAACTTCGATGCAAGTTTTCTATTTCTAATGCATTAAAACCAGCCTGCAAGTGCACATAAGGATCTGTTGTACTAACCGGAAAACCATGCTCCTTGCTCCCAAGTACCTCGAAATTATGCATTTGCTGAACTAGGGAAACCTGCGGGTCTTTTTGCAATTCGACCATGACCTGCACCAACTGAAATCCCTTGGGTACATCGTAAACTACACAACTAACACCCAGTGTAGTCACCGGCCATTGGGTAATGTACTGTAAATGATGACGATCAGCCAAATCATGTGCAAAACGGGTGCTCCAACCAGAGTTATTATATAGACCACGACTCCGATAACCCTCCTGAGTATTAGCAGGCAACTTCCGATCTATGGTTCGATCGACAAAAGTAACTAATAAGCGACGATCAGAATCTGCACCACTATCACCCAAATGATAAGCATCAGATGTATTAGCACAACCGTTTAATAATGCGAATAAAAAAGTTAAAAAGAGAAAATAAGAAGATTTCATGACAGCATCAGTGCTCCAACACAGGTTCAGCCAACACGACATTCTGCTGACTACGTAACAAGGATATTGTTTCATTTAAATCAAGGCTATTTTTATCTGCACCCAATCTCACTATATAGGCGCCAATTTTATTAGGCCCTTCTATAATTTGCCCATGGATTTTTTCAAGCACATTATCAATGTCCACCGTGGACAAGGACTCTTTAAAAACCACGTTTAATTTTACACCCTCTTCAATTTCCGGTTTGGTAGCCGATAGCGTGATATAATCAGCTAAATCAGATGAATGTTGCCCGTTATGCATCATAATTGGAATAATTACCAAAACCAACGAGGCCGCAATTGCAAAGTTTTTTAACGTATCAACATTAAATCCTAAGAATCGTCTACCTCGACTTGAAGTTTTACCCAGTAAATTTGGCTTACCGCCCCCACTATCTTTTGTATTTGTATTTACATTTACCTGAACTAAAGTGGGTGCAGAAGTTTTCAAGTCTGGCCTGACTGCTCTAAGCCTCGCCTCTAAACTAGCAAAAGATGTTTCGGCTGCCACCTCTAGAATCGATGATTGCTTGACAGTTTTAGCCAGTTTATTCAAGCTATTCATCTGACTTCTGCACATAATACATGTACGAAGATGTTTTTCGACCAACTGGTTCTCAACCTGATCTAGCGTTTTATTTTGATACCAAGGCAATAGTAACTGCATTTGTTGGTGTGTATCGGCTGATAGCAAATTTTGGTTATTCATAACTTTAATTCTCTTGGTTATACGTAAACGCTTGTAGCTTTTTACGGGCATTTGACATACTGGACTTCACTAAATTCTCTGAACTATTAATCATTTTGGCAATATCCTGATAGGATCTTCCATGAAAAAAAGTTAGCCCGATAATAAGTCGCTGGTCCGGCTCCAGTATCCCAAAAGCAGAACTAAGCCACTCTTCATTATCAAATCTCTTATCTGAAGCAATAAGCCCACAAATCCAGATAGATAGCTTACTAGCGTAATCTGAAAATTCTTGTTTTTCCAAAACCAGTGATAAATCGCTTCCCAAACAAATATTTTCCAGATGATTTTTTACTCTTTGCAAATCATTGTTTTCCAAGGTTTGATTAAGATACCAAGGCAAAAGCGACATGACTTGTTGGTGCTGATCGTTTAATAATGAAGTTCGCATAACATTAACCGAGGTACTATTGATTACTTGCAAAATTTTTTAACTTCTTTCGCGCATGAAACATACGCGTTTTTACAGTATTTTCCGGACAATCTAAAATTTTGGCAATTTCCTGGTAATTAAGCTCGTGATAGAACGTCAGTTCAATTACCGCTCGTTGATCCGGTGTCAAAATCCCCAAGGCAGTGTTCAACCAGTCTTCATTTTCCCAACTGTGTATTGTAAGACTCACTTCGTCGCCCTCAACATCTAGCAAATCATCAACATTGACTTCACTTTTATGTTTAGCATTCTTGGACATAGCCTTAAGTGCCTTGTTATAAGCGATTCCAAAAATCCAGGTAGAAAGCTTACTCTGATATTTAAAACGATCCGGGCGCTTCCAAATTACCAACAAAGTTTCCTGAATCAGCTCCTCAACAAAATCTGGATCACGGGTTACACGAAGAATGAACCGAAATAACCTGGGATAGTAAATCTTGTAAAATACTTCAAATGCAGACGCGTCACCTTCAACAATAAGCCTAAACAAAACATACTCATCAACACCTGCCTCTGATTTTTCAGACAAGGATTTCTGACTCCGGTTTGGAACCAACCTTAAAGGTGTTGATATCTCTGTATTTGCCTTTGATATGTTCATCTCATTTCAAGTATCGTTAAGTAGGTTCCAAACTAAGGTAATAAAGTTCAAATGCCAGAAAAAAAATTAAAATCCTACTGTTAATGACAACAGATATTTATTGGTTAAGGGACGCGGATAAAACTCATCATGATCCAGATCAGTGTCAAAATGTTCTTTTACATAAGCATCAACATAACGAATATCCAGCGCTAAATAAGACGTTAAAAACCACGAAACGCCTAAATTCCAGTAAAAAAAGTTTTGACCTATCAACCCTTTGGCCTGATAGTAACCCAATCCTCCAGAGAACCTCACCGTATCCAAAATATCACGACGATAAATCAACTCATAATTGGGTATAGTTACATGTCGTTGATATGCGTTGGGAGCAACTGACACTTTCGCGCTTAACCAATCCTGATAATGTAAGGCCGCGTTCAATTCAGCATAGTCGCCAGCCTGTCCAAAAATATTACCATTATAAATATAACCACTCACAGACAACTCGGTTCTCAAGTTTGAAGAAATTGGCATAGCCCAGCCGACATAGGGTTTTATTTCAACTGTTGCCAAATTAGACCTACGTAAACTGTCAAAATTTACTTGTGACAACCCCAACCCTGTAAACCAACCATTATCATTCTGATAATCGAGGTGGCCTTGAAATACCGGATTGCCCTGACTTTTAGAATATCCACGATAAACATAATTACTTAAAACACCAACCTCTCCATGCCACTCCGCATGAGCAGGTGATAAACCCAACAACATGCAAAAAATACCACTAAAAATTTTCTTTTTTAATATTAATAATCTATATTGAAAACCATTCAAATTCATAGTTGATAGTATTGCAATTTCAATTAAGCCCAAATGCCTTCCCCGATTATAAGCTTACAAAAAACTCATATTATATAACATACGATGGAATCCTTAGATTCATTTCACAAACCATATATTAACCGGGCAACGTCTTCCTATCGCCCGACAATTTACAACCCTAAAAACTTATTTCAAGCCGGCATCAAATGATTTTAATGCTGGCAAGCCTTTTGGTTTTCTTCCAGCCGCTCCAACTGCTGGCAATAATATAGTTTGATCTACTGCCGGGTTTGCCGTCACTTTATTCTCATTTCCCACATGTCCATTTGGTATGGTTAAGGATGGATGATCGAAAGGTGCTTTTTCCCAACGCACCCGTTCATCAGTAAGAGACTTCATAAACGCCACCAGATCAGCTACATCTGAGCTTGTAAGATTTAATGTTTCTTGCGGTGGTTGACCTGGATTGCAAGTCGTAGTACCTAATTCCTTGGTGCCGGCCATATCCGGAGCAATATTACTGGCCTGACCGGAAGGCCCAGACAGAAAGCCGGTATCATCAATCAGACCGGTTGCGGGATCAGCAGCAACCACACCGTTAACTATGAGCGCACCGCCACACTGACTGTCGATCTCAAACATGTCTTTGCGATCCCCTCCCCGGTTATAAAACTGAACGACTTGCTCAAGGGTTGACTGACCACCATTGTGAAAATAAGGGCCTGTTAACTCCACATTACGCAAACTTGGAGACTTAAATGCCCCATCAACCGCATCGCGGTCATCACTAGCAACTGAACCCGTTATCGAAAAAAGAAATGAATCAGTCGTAAAGGGATCTGGCGATAAACTGGAAATATTATCATTAGAAGCACAGACCGCATTAGAATCATAAGGATTACAAGGCGCAGGTACATTTCTTTTTGCATTTCGAGCAAAAGACAAGGGATTACCATAGGGATCACCCGCACCTACACCCAAATCTTCAGCTGTTGGACGTACGCCAATATTATAAAAACCTGAATCATAGAGCGCGAACCCACCGTCACCCATCAACATACGTTCAGTATATTTACCAATACCCGGCATATTCTGAAGGTTTTCTACATGAGTAGTTGAAGCAGCTGTAAATTCAGCACCCATGTGACAAGCAACACATTTGCCCTGATTTAAGAAAATATTCAAACCATTGCTTTCCTGGGCAGTAAGCTTCTCACGACCATTAATAGTCTGATCAAAACGTGAATCATCAGACACCAAGGTGGCTTCATAAGCTTGAACCGCCAAGCCCCAGAACAATGAGAAATTATTTTCAATGAGTTTATATCCACCTACCGTTTTAGTATCGGGCACATCCCAATAGTCGTTATTAAAGGCGCTTTGTATCAATAACTTATAGGTGTTAGCAGGCTTAATATCTCCAGCCGAAGTCGTGTAGGCTCCCAAGACGCTATCAGAGACATCAATTTTTTGCTTACCCAAAGGCTTAAGTGACAACATTTTTCTGCCCAAGTCTGGAAACTTCTTACCACCACATGACATTTCCATGTCACTAAGAGCAGGGCCAACTGCTTGAGATGCCAAGCTAGCGTTGAAAATTTCAACTCTCGTTTTAATCAGCTTACCTTTAGTATCTTTACTATAAATCTCGCCAGCAGGTGTCAAGTTTATATCGGCAAACCGTCTCATGCCGAAAGGATCGAGACCGTTAAATACGTTATTTGCCCGTCCATCCCAAAAATTACGAAAATTATAAGCTGCATTAATAACTGTAGGTGTGTTGCGCGGCTCGACTTGACGTACCGAGTTTCCTGCAACATTAAATAATGGCATTTGCGGTCCTGAAATAGGGAACTTGATAGTGCAGTTCTCCTGCGTGCCCGGTGCTGTCAGGCCTTTAAAGGTTGAATAAAAAACACCTTGAGAGGAAATCACATCATCACTGTCATAGACAATTCTCGCATTTCGATCAGCCTGTAGTGGTTGACCCGGCATAAGGAACTGTGGCTCTTCATATTTTCGTAAAGGAAAATCTGATTTTTTCAGCGTGTAATTAGGACCTTTTCCAGTAGTAGGAAACAAAGGATCGAGATATGTCGAGTTAGGATTAGAAGCCATAAAATCAAATACACTGCCAACTGGCGTTTTACCATCACTGGCAAAGCCGTTGCTAGCATTCCTTACGCCTGGGTCAATCTGGTTTTTAATTCGATTATCAGCGCCTGACTGAAAATGGCAACTGGCGCAGGCAAGACCATCACTTCCTACCTGACTATCCCAAAATAACATTTTTCCCAACGCGATAGCCGCCGCCTTGTTTTTAATAATACTTTTATAAACTAATACTTTATTGCCATTAGGATCAACGGTATATGGCTCTGGAACTGGCGTACACTTAAGTGAACCAGGGACTTCCGGATTGTTTATCCTATCGTTGGCATTAGCCGCACAAAACACTTGTTGCGGTGTAAGTTTCGGCTGACTGACTACCACTGCCTCTACAGGTTGAGTAAAAGTAATAAGTAGTGTCGCTACCAAACCCAAAAATGCAGTCAGCTCAAGACCAACCGACATATCTTGCCTAATTAATATAGCATCAGTATTCATAATAAATTCTCTTCGAAAGTGTATGCTTAGTTAAAATTGGCAAGTGTTTACAAGGCCAGTAGCAGGGCTTGTTATAACACCACATATCAGTGTCGGCACAATACTTCCAACCCCTCCGCGACTTGAATACACATTAACAGTGACAGGGAGTGTATAAATATTATTAGGTAATGCTGGATTTCCTCGCGGATGCAGTGCATCTAAAATAGTTCCGGAAGCGGTATACTGCCAGCATGGATTATTTCCGACTGGGCACGGCAGTCCACCCACAGGTGCAACAGCCGGATTGGTTACCAGTTGCATCGGCTGAGGATCATTAGCCATCTTTGCTCCATTTGAACTAACTGCCTGAACATACAATTGCAGATTTGGCGTCGAACTCGGTAATGAAGAAGATGCTGTTACCGTCAAAATACCTTTATTTTGTTTGTTATCCCAAGTTGCTTTAATAACATTAACGGTATCTCGTGTTTGATTAGTTGGGATGGTCAATTGCTTTGCCAAACTTCCCGCACATTGGTTCGGCGCTGGCATTGGTTGCGCCCATGGGGCAGGATCAAGCGTCTGTACAATTGGTGGATTTGTTCCAGCACTAGCTGTAGTCAAAGGCCCCGACCCACAGGCAAGAAAAGCTAGATCCTGAAAGTTATTAGGAAGCACTGGATCACCCAAAAACAGATTTTCAGTAAAAATATACTCAAAATTCGGCGCATTATACTGACCTGCAACCAGACCATTAGCATATTTTCCGGCAGGATTTTTTGGATCCTGATAAGCTTGCGGTATGTAACAAGGCATTGTTCTGCTATTACACATTGACCGGCTTACGACACGTACATTACGAGTCGGAGGACCATAAGCACCGGCCGCAGGCACAAAGCGGGCGCGACCTATAACCGGCGGGCCGGATGGGTTAACACTGCTCATTAATCGCTCAGTAACCACTCCGGTAACCTTATCAACATCCATCGCAAAAATATCAACCAAAGTACTAGGATCGGTAGTAAAACCTTCAACTTTAATTCTTCCAGTAACTTCTTGTGGAATATTCTGAATCGGCAACGCATTAGTACCGGCAAGTAATGACTCAATCATCACATAAACCGGCTTGGTACCAGGATAGGTATAAATACCTACATGAGCATTTATGGTATGAGCAGAAATATAATAGGGTGACACTAACATAGAATTTGCCGTATTTACATCAGCCGTTAATGTGCCCGAGTAATCAATATAATCGCCAATTTCAAAAGGCGCTTGTCGATCAGCGCGTGTTGTACATGGAATGTTAGTTATTGCACCGTTAGTAGCGGTAATTGTTCCGCAAGGTCCCGGTGCTGGCGCTGGATTAACGGGCAATGCATCCATTACAAAGCTGTGGCAATAGCCATCCTTTTGCGCAGGAAAAGCAGGAAAAGTAATACCACCAGCTACGGGTAAATTTGTACATTTAGAACCGTTGACACCTTGTTTGGGACGATTTTGTTGCGGACAAAGCGCATCGGTATCACCGCTGGTGCCAAAAGGATAAGCCCTGGGGATACACATTGGAAAACCAGTCGCGGCATGAATCGTTGGATTATCGGTATCGGCTGTAAAACGTTGGTCATACAGACTTTCTTCAACATCACAAGTTCCTTGGGATATACAACCAGGTCCGCCATGCTTTAAACCAAATCGACCTACTGGATCATTAATTCGAACCCGAGCATCAGGAGACAAACATTCAGGAGTAACCATGGACTGCCCAGAAAGACCGTTAGCAGGCAAGCTGGAAGAAACACATAATTCACCGGTTGCGTAATCAATAGACTTAATATATCCCTGGCCTAAATTAAGCGACTGCTGTGAAATAAAGACTAATCCGGCAATATATTTGGAAACACCTGTTGAGGCATCTTTAACAATATTACCCTGAATATGAATTTCAAAAGAGGGTAATGGCAAGGCTCCCGGAGTTGTATCCCTATCTTCAAGCGCTAAACCCGAGGTACCTGGAGGTGTACCAGCCGGTACCAATGCCGGATCAAAAAGTTCTGCCCATGTCAATGAGGTGGCAGGCATCTGCAGAATGGTATTGCAGGGAATGGTAATCTCAACGCCATTGACAGTTACCCAGCCACCATAAAGACGAGGATCAAGGTTGCTAGGAGAACCGGGACAAACCCGACGATCCACAGCCGCGCTTTGAATGTGTCCGATTACATCAAACTGTGTAGGAACTCCTGGCGGTGGAGTGATTGGGCTAACCGGAAAGATGGCTGGCTTGATTCCATTTAGATTGCCACCTTGTGCGGCGATGGCACAGTTGGCAGCAACTATTATGCTTGTCAAACCTAAAGCAATGGAAAAGTATCTCAACTTCATAACAGGAACCTCTATAAATTATTGAATTATCATTAATTCAGTGTAACTATCACTGAATTTTTCTTCTTCGTCGATAAAATTAAAGCAAGACCTGTACCAACCCAGAAAATCACACCCCAAAAACCATGCACTAAAGCACACTATCAAGCATGACGAGAACTACAACCCAGCTATACAAAAACATTACCACTCCCACAAACCGAGACAGTGCCATCAAATATCGCCCTGTGAGGCAAAATATTTTCCCCACGAAGCCCCTCGCCCTTATTAATCGGACACCTGATGTAGCCAAAAGTTAGAATAGACTGACAAGTAGAGCTATGACACAAAAACTGTAAAACTGCCAAGATCGGAATCGACCTGACAAATCTGTCACTGACCTGACCAAACACTCACTTAACAAGATGTGAAGCCCAAATTAATCATGTAAAAACACAAAAACCTGAGCCCTTCGAATGCTATGATTTTATAGATTACATTGCCTGAATTATGTGAACTGTGCCCAGATGCCCCACTTAACCCAGCAACTCGGCTAAAACTGGACGACTGCCGTTAGGCTCCATCCAGCGCACATACTCCGCAAGATATTTGGCATCACCCAACGCAGGCGCCATACCCCATCGTTCCAGAGACTCAATACCAAATTTGACGACACCTAAATGCTGACTCTTATCGTTATCAAGACCCGGATCAGAAAACTTATAGCCGAGGTGTTCTCTTAATAGCTCGATATTGGCTTTGGTTCCTGTCAAAAATGTCCAACCTGGCTGTATCTTGTGCATCTCGGTATAGGCTTTTAAAATAGCAGGCGTATCATGTTCTGGCTTTAACGAAATGGAATACATAAAAACATCCTTGCCCATACGCTCACCAAATTCCTTATAAACCCGTTTGAGGTTAGCCGTCATGCCTGGGCAAATACCTTTGCAATCGGTATAGGTAAAGTTAATCATGACTATCTTGTCCTTGATCAGGTCGTCATAAAAGCGAACCACTTTGCCTTCATGCGTTATGACAGGCACATTCGGAAAAGTTTTTTTACTACGACTGGCCTGACTTCCAATAACCGGAGCGTGGGTCTTGGCTACACTTTCAGGAACGAAAGCTAAAGCTGCGGCACCTAAAGAAGCACCCGTCAAATTTTTAAGAAAGTTTCTTTTATTCATGGCTATTTACTCTGCAATAGTTGATTTGGGCGAATTATTTGCCAGCATTAGGATCGGTAGGCGGCACGATTTTGAAACGAATCATCATCGCGTGATCTTCATGTACTACGTTATGACAATGCATTGGGTAATCGCCATACCAGTCACGGAACTGCACTTCAAAAGTAATGCTCGTAGTTCCAGCCGTGCCTTGAGCGGCATCACCGATTCTCACCACATCTTTCCGGGATAAATCATCAAGTGCCGTCGGTGCTCTACCATTGCGGGCAGTTATCTGGAACTCTTCGTGATGGATATGGACCGGATGCGCCCAGCCACCTGGTGAGGTAAGCGTCCACTCTTCTCTGGACCCTTCTGCCGGATAAGCGCTGATAAGATTTGGGCTAAAAAATTTGCCATTCACCACCCAGGCACCATTACTGGTACCAAAATCAAACTTACGTTTCACTTTGACTGGATTTTTAGTGCGATCAGGCATAGGCACCATCACCTGAGTTTGTAATGTCGCTAACGATGCGCTGCTATCAACCGGAAGCGCAGTGGCACTTGAAACAATAAACTTCAACAATTGAGTCTTGGCACTGGAAGGTAAAATTTTACCGGTAGGACCTTTGCCATTAAGTTGCTCAAGGCGATTTTCCAGATAGATCACATCACCAGGCTTATATTTACTAAAGTCGATAATGACATCGGCGCGCTCTGCAACGCCCAAACGAATACTGGAAACCACTTGCGCCTTAGGTAACAAATTTCCGCAATTAGCGATGCGAGTCATCGTAGTAGGGACTGTTGTATTGGTGCTACTTAATGACAACTCAATAAAACGGGAAGGGCCACCATCCAGAAAACGGAACCGGTATTTGCGACGCTCAACCGTCAAAAACGGTTTAATTTTGAAGTTAACGGTTTGCTGATCGCCCACTATGCCTTCAATATTAAAGCTATCAAAAAACATCTGTCCGGTTTGATCCAGTACCTTGTCAGTAAACAACAACGGGATATCATATTTACCGCTAGGCAATCTCAAGCCGGTTGTTTCATCATCGGTATCCAGATTAATATCTTTGCTAAACAAGGTATAAAAAGAAGCCAGTCCCTTATAAACATTCTGGGCGGTAAAATCCATGCGATGATCATGAAACCAAAGTGTGCTTTGGGTTTCCTGCCAATCACCGGGACACCATAAACCTTTAGGGTTAGCCGCATCATAGCGAGTTGTTCCAGCCTTATGAGTACTAGCAAAACCGGCACGGACATTCGGATACCAGTAGTCATACCATTTACCGGAATCCAAAAAGCGCATTGGACCACCATCAGATTCAGGCGGATTATGGGCATTATGAAGATGCGGAGAGATTTGATTAATACCAAAGCCTTGAGTATCGCGACCATCTTTAGGTAAACCGTTATACATACGCATTAGCACCGGCTGCCCATACTGCGCCTTCAAACGTAATACGCCGGTAGCAAACTCACCTTTGCTATTAGGATTCATGTCCTTATAAGTCCAGACCTTGGAATTAAACGTAGGATACTCTGCAGCAGAATAAAAATTCCAGTCGATTTCCTGAGCCATCAACTCATATTTAGCACAAGCGGCGTCTCCACCTAACTCGTCCCAACGTTGATGTACTTCTGTACGCGCTTCAGTAAAATCCTCAAAGCCACCAATTGGACCCTTACCTGGATTCCAAAGATTATGCGGTTCCAAACATTGACCTTTATCAGGACCAGGCCCTCTAAAATTACCCACAGACACCGCTGTTTGCGGTATTGGCAATGGATCTGACCAAGGCTTGTTACAAGGAGGGCTAATAATGCTTGAAGTTTTACTACTTGCAGCTTGCGCCAAATTTGGCAGGAATGCGCCACCGCCGATAGCGGTTAAACCACCCACGCCAGCACTCAAACCCATTTTAAATAATTCCCGACGAGTGACTCCAGCTTCCTGGATATCGTTTACCTCTTTCATATAACGTTCTACAGCTTTCTCTTGCTTACTGAAGTTAGTCACTTGGATAATTTTTTTAAACATGGCGCGCATCCTCTTTATTTAAGACAATTACTTTGGTTTATTACTACAGACATCCTTTATAAAGGCCTGTCATCTTTGTTCTTACCAAACCAGCCTGAAGCTGAATTTGGTTTTTTTAATATTTTTTTATTTTCTTTGAACCTTTGCCGGCAACCAGGGGACTAACCGTATAGAGAACAAATTTAATAATGAGCACATTAATAACAAAGCAAAGATGATGCCAACGCATACAAACTAAGAGATCAGAGACCGCAATTGCTTTAATGCGTAAGAATTAAAAACAACTGCTAGGTTGTGACTGTAATATTTTTGTTACACTAAATTCGGGAACCCAATGATTACAGGCTATTCAACTGTAATATTTGTGTTACACCCTTGTGATTGATGATTGGGAGAAACAGGCTGTTTTAGACTTGGAAAATACGCAGAATTTTCGTGTAATAATTTATTTAACGCACCAAAAATAAATCGTATGACTTTGAAATTGTTTGCTTTATTTTAATAAATAGCACTGACATAATGTCAGTAAATTTGATTAACAAATTAAGCTCAGTGCTTAAATGATCGTTATTTTTGACTGTAAAATTTCTGATACACTGGCAACTGCCAGCACCTTGAACACACCACTTAGACCTTACCCCCGAACAAAACAATACATTAAGCTCACCACAGTTATCCATGACAAAACTGCCTGCTTTATGTCAATAACCTGTCAAATGTGGCAATTTCAGGTTTTAACCAAATTTTCAGAAGTAACGCGAAAAGTATATTGAAGCCCTCGGCGCATGACGCTACGCTTATACACACCACCGAATTTTCCTTTGAACTTTAGGGTGTACGAGCGCAGCGCCATACACCCTAAACCCATAACCTCGACGAACTACTCTTTAACCGCCTTGTCATTATCTTCAAGATACTTAAGCAACCCTTCCACTTCCGCATCATCCAATTTGAAATTAGGCATGTTAACTTTGTTATAACGCTCGAATAAATCACTGGCAATCGGATCTTTCTCGGCCAATAACTTATCAGGCGCCTTTAACCAACGAGCCAGCCAAGCCCTGTCTCGGACCTTAGTTACGCCTTGCAAACCAGGACCTATACCCTCTTCATTACCCAGACTATGACAAGAAGCACAACGAAAACGAAACTTCTCTTCGCCCTTGCTCATATCGGGAAGTCTTTGCGCCTCATCATAAGCGCGCAAATCCGAGTTATGATAAGCATTGAAGCTACTTAAAACCCGCCCCAACTGGTGAGCTAAAACTTTGGGCTCATCAAAAGGCGAACGCTTCACCCATTGGCCGGTCGCTTCATTACCTATCATAAAGCTGGTCGTGTGCTCAGACAGCTTCGCAGCTTCTACATCATCTCGGTATAAGCCTAATAATTTTCGCAACAGAGTCACGTCTTTTTTGCTGCCGGTTAAAAAGCTCCAGCCGGAATCAGAACCGATTTTAAATTTTTCGGTATAGGCTTTAAGCACCTTTGGGGTATCGTGGTCCGGATCAATACTAATCGAATAAAAGAAAATATCTTTTCCCATTCGATCACCCAGTAATCTTTGCACTTGACGTAAACTCGCGGTCTCTGCCGGACAGCTATCACCACAGTGGGTAAAAATAAAATTTATTGCGACAATCTTATCTTTAATAAGATCATCATAAAAATGGACTTTTTTGCCGTCCTGATTAACTAATTCAATATTAGGAAAATAATCCTTACCCCAGGGAGAGCCCTTAGGAGCCGCCCAAACGAGATTACTCCCAAGCAACAACATTACACCAATGAATAGCCCTCTCTTTAAACAAGCAATAATGCCACGTGCTTTCATCTTTCTAATCTCCTGTTATTTAACTATTTATTGAATGATAAAGCTTGGCCTGAGAATCCACCAGCCCATGTTCTTAAAGTTTACCATTTATCGTTTAATTCATGTTATCAACATAAATCCGGCTGTCTTCTATTCGGTAACTAACAATTTAAAACCTATAGCCTTGAAAATATTGGGTTAACGATAAGGCTGTTAATCCAACCTATCCAGCTATTGGATAACTTGACCTTTGAAACTGTAATCTTAAATGGTAAATAATAAAAAGGCCGGATTGCCATCCATTTGGCAAACCGACCTTTCAAACTTATTGGCAACTATAAGTTGGGTTAACAAAAAAGCCGTTAACCCAACCTCCGCAACTTACTGCCTACGGTAATACAAACTTTGCCTTTGCCGTCAAATCACCGGTTTTAACAGTCGGTAAGCTGACACTCGGAATATAAGTGACGCCATTCCAGTCGGGGATCGGTGTAGCAAAACGTGTGGTTTGACCTGGATGTTCAAGATCCCAGCGTAACAACATCGCATGGTCTTCATGTTGGGTATTATG
>CAILCX010000146.1 GCA_903832775.1 uncultured Methylobacter sp.
GGCCATGACTTATAATTTAATGCGCGTTTGTGAAGAGATTTCGAAAATACAAAACCCAACGCTCATTCACCCATCGGATAAAAAATATACCAAAGCGCTTGAAAAAAGGCAAAAAATGGTCCGGAAAAACGGTGGTTTTGTTAACCCATTATTGTTTCAGGCAAGAATAGTCCGTATCAGCTCAAATACCATTCGAACCATTCAAAATGCAATAATTACCGGAATGTCTTTGTTCGACCTGATGCGCGCACTCATGGCTCGATTAGTTCCTGGGTAGGATGCAATATGGGAACACTGATGAAAATAACGGTGAATCTTGTATTTTTTAAAGATTTTTTCAATATTTTAAAAATACTTTCGTTGGTTGTAGCGCGATATAAATTGTATATGATGCTTGGATGTAAGTATCAGGCCCGAAAATTTGTTGCCCTACAGTTAAAGACTTAAAGCTGTTTATCTTCATTTAACCCGGTGGCCAAGTCAGTTGCCTTCCTCCCAGTAAGTGCAAATGAAGGTGATAAACTTCTTGCCCACCGTGTTTATTACAGTTGAAAACGGTTCTATAACCCGTATCAGATAAACCTTCCTGTTTTGCCAGTTTCACCGCTGTTTGTAATAGCTGAACAGCGATCAGGGTGTCGTCCAGTTCATTCAGTGTAGGGATGTGGTGTTTGGGGATAATTAAAATATGTACAGGTGCTTGCGGACTAATATCTCTGAAAGCTAATATATTTTCATCTTCAAAAACCACATTTGGTTTGATAACACCGGCTACCATTTTACAAAACAAACAATCAGTCATAGCTTTTTACCTTTATGGTGATATATCAGTCTGTTTGAATTTCTATGCGGCCATTAAAGGCATGCGATAGAGTATTGCTGTCAGTAAATTCCAGTTCACCGCCCATCGGGACACCGTGGGCAATTCGGCTGGCGGGTACGTGGTGTTTTCTTGCCAGTTCGCCGATGAAGTAAGCAGTTGCCTCGCCTTCTACTGTGGAGTTGGTTGCCAGAATCAATTCCTTGATGTGGCCCTCTGCCAGCTGTTTTTCCAGCTGATCAAGGCCAAGTTCATCAGGGCCTATACCATCTAGCGGTGATAAGCGTCCATGCAGCACAAAATAACGACCTTTGAAAAATGTGGCCTGGTCAACAACCCAGACATCAGAAGGACTTTCCACGATGCAGAGCAGTGTTTTGTCTCTTAAATTATCGGCACAGATTTCACATAGCTCGGTTTCGGTCAGAGTGCGACATTGCCGACAATGCCTCATTTCCTCAATTGCCCGCAATAAAGTCTTAGCCAGCATATTTGCCCCGTTGCGATCGCGCTGAAGCAAATAAAACGCCATACGTTGAGCGGATTTAGGGCCGACACCTGGCAGACAACAAAAGCTTTGAATCAATTGACCTAAGAGTCCCGACTTATTCATGAGTGGATTCTTGTTTTTAGATTAAAAAGGTAATTGAAATCCTGGAGGTAAAGGCAGTCCTGACGTTATGTCGGCCATTTTGTCTTTTTTTAATTTTGAGACTTTATTGACGGCATCGTTGATAGCCGCAGCAACCAAGTCTTCCAGCATATCTTTGTCATCGCCCAGCAGAGATGGATCGATGGTAACCTTTCTGGCTTCGCGTTTGCCGGTCATAAGGATGGTCACCAAACCACCACCTGATTCGCCTGTGACTTGCATCGCGTTAAGTTCTTCCTGGGCGTTCTTGAAATCTTCCTGCATTTTTTGGGCTTGTTGCATGATATTGCCGAGTGCGTTTTTCATTTGTTTCTCCTTACTTGTTATAGAGGTTCTATGGTGCCAGGCATGATTCTGGCACCTAGGTGTTCTTTTAAAGTCAGAACGTTTTCATCTGAGTTTATCGCGTCCACTGCTGCTTGCTGCTGGTCTTCGCGTTGTTTTACCAACTGTGTTGCCGGCGTGTCAATTACGGATTTCTGGTCTTTAAAAATCAGCTTAAGAGAAGATCTCTGATAGGTCTGAAGAGCTGTTAGCAGACCCTCTTCGGAGCGCGAGGTTCTAAAGTAGGCTGGATCAACGATTAAAGTGCAGGCTTGGTTATCAAGACTTTCAAGTACGCAGTTGTTGGCAAGTTCCAATGTTCGGCCACTGATTTGTAAGACCGCGATAATGGCTGTCCAATTATTTTCAGAGGACTGGGGATTAGATGCTTTTGGCTTTGGCTGTTCTTTGACCGCTACTATTAGTGGCTTAAGGCTTTCTTGTTGGTTCAAGACAGTTTTGTCGGGTTGAACTTTAGTGGACTGGTTGACAGCAACTTGAGTTGGCGTTGCGATAGTCGCCGGGACATGTATTTTAATCGGTGATACAGGAATGCCAGCCGGTCTGAAGGTTAACATGCGCAACATAACCATTTCGAAACCGCTGCGAGGGTCTGGTGCCAAATCCAGATCACGTTGCCCAACTAAACCAATCTGATAATAAAGCTGAAGATCTTCGGGGCTAAATTTGCCAGCCAAGCTTGATATCATCTGTACATCAAAATCATGATCGATAGCACCAGGAATTTGTTGAAGCAGAGCAGTCCGATGCAACACTTGTAAAAGCTGTTGTAAAACATCGCTGAAATCTGGAGACAGATTGGAAATCTCATTAATTTTATCGAGTATGGCTGCGCCATCACCTGTCGCGAGCGCCGTTAAAATATCTTCAATTGGTTGTTGGGCGACGGTTCCTAGCATCGCGTTGACGTCTTCCGTATTAACTTTGCCGTTACCATAAACGATCGCCTGATCAAGCAAACTAAGGCCATCACGCATACTGCCGTCGGCGGCGCGTGACAATAATTTTAAAGCGCCCGCTTCGGCTTCAATGTTTTCCTGCTGAAGTATAAATTCCATCTGTTTGAAAATCTGGCTGGGCATCAAGCGTTTGAGATTAAACTGCAAACAACGGGACAGCACGGTAACAGGAATTTTATGGGGGTCAGTGGTAGCCAGAAGAAACTTTACATGCGCCGGTGGTTCTTCCAGTGTTTTTAGCAGGGCGTTAAAACTGTGCCCCGAAAGCATGTGTACTTCATCAATCAGGTAGACTTTATAGCGCCCCTGATTGGGAGCGTATTGAGCGTTGTCGAGTAAATCTCGCGTATCTTCAACTTTGGTGCGCGATGCAGCATCGACCTCAATTAAGTCCATAAAACGTCCTTCATCCAGAGCTTGGCACACGCTGCAGTTACCGCAAGGATTGAAATCCTGAAGATTTTCGCAATTGATGGCTTTGGCTAGAATTCGGGCAATAGTTGTTTTGCCGACACCGCGTGTTCCGGTAAATAAATAGGCGTGATGAAGTCGATCATGTTGCAAAGCGTTCATTAACGATTTGACGACATGTTCTTGTCCGACAACTTCTGTGAAATTATGGGGACGCCATTTTCTGGCGAGAACCTGATAATTCATTGCAGGCTCGAAAGGTAAGTTTGATTTGGGCGGCGATCATGCCAGCCACATCCCGGCACACGAATCTGCTGCTACCGTTGCTCCCTTCCGGGCCTGGCGGGGTTCGCAGCGTATCGTTGCGGGAGGACCAACACGATCACCATTAAAACATCAGCCGTACTGGCTAAAGGACAGCTATTATCGTTGAATAGTCCTGATAACACAAGTCAAAATAACGGATTGATTGTTATTGGGCTGAAAGGCATATTTCAGACTAGGGAGTAACTGTCACATTATTTACCTGGCGTGTTTTAATAAGGCTATGTCACTTTTAAATAGTGGTCTATACTGATTCCATATGAATCAGTATGATAGGAGGAGCAATGAAAGCTGAAGAATTCCTAATATTGGCAAATAGACTTGAGGAAATGACGCCGCACCAGAGAGGACTTGTGGTGGAGCGCTTGTGAAATATTAGTCACATTCAGGCCGTCAATACCTTGATCGAAAGTCGTACCCTGACAACCCCCGTGTGCCCCAAGTGTGGACATAATCATATTGCTCATTGGGCTCTGGATTACAGCGTTACCGTTGCGCAGCCTGCAAGGCCACCTTCAATGCATTAACAGGTACGCCGTTGGCTCGACTGCGCCATAAGGATAAATGGCTGGAGTACGCCCAGCAAATGGCTGAAGGGCAAAGTGTTCGCAAAAGCGCAAACGCCTGCGGAGTCCATCGCAATACCGCATTTCGATGGCGCCATCGATTTTTAGTCTGCCCCAATAAACAGAAGGCCACAAGCTTAGTTGGTATTGCCGAGGCTGACGAAACCTTTTTTCTTGAATCGTTCAAGGGCAAGAAACAAGGATGACACGAACACCCCGCAAACGTGGCGGCAAGGCTTTGAAGCGAGGTTTATCTGAGGAACAGATTCCTGTGCTAATTTGTCGTGACCGTACCGGAAACACAGCCGACTTTGTTCTGGAGAAAGCCGACAAGGCTCACATCAGTGCCGCTCTCAAACCCATACTGGCAAGCGATGCTGTTTTATGCACCGATAGTGGAAAGGCATTGGGAGCAGTCGCTCGGGAAATGGGCATCACCCATCGTCCGATCAATCTGGCAGCGGGCATTCGGGTTGTCGCCAAGGTCTATCACGTACAGAACGTCAATGCCTACGACAGCCGACTTAAAATGTGGATGCAGCGTTTTCACGGTGTGGCTACAGATTACCTCCCTAACTATTTGGGTTGGCGCAGGCTGATCGATCATAGTCAGAACACTTTATCGCCCA
>CAILCX010000147.1 GCA_903832775.1 uncultured Methylobacter sp.
GTTTCGCCCTTCCCTGACGGGTTATCAGATTATATTTAGAAATAACTGGCCTCCTGTTAGAAAATTAATCTTAACTATCTGAGTATGTTTTAAAAGTCAGTCGCAAAATCGTTTGCAAGACTCATAAGAAAGCATCTCTTTCCATCACCAAACAAAACACTTTACTTGTACCCTGATTTATAAAGTCTATTAAACAATTCTGGCGAATTTTGAAAATCCTGATTAATGATTACACTTAAGTCAGGCTGAGCAGGGTCGAGTAATTGAGTAGTTGTCATCAGTAGCCTCCGATAGGGTTATGGTATCGAAGCCACTACAGACCATTCGCCACAAAACAGCCTAAGCTAATTTGTGAAAAATGTTATACCGGCATCAATGATAAACAACTATACTCAAGGTATACGTCAGATTATGACGCATAAAAATTAAATTTGTCCTGATGAAAGCTCATGCTAATGCAGCATTAGGTTGCAGCGACTTAGCAAGCGCAGTAAGAAAAGCTTAAAAATTTACTCGCTGTAAGATTTTCGACTCATAGTCTTAATGATTTTTTGATTCATTGCTAATCTCCAAAAAAACATGACTAATTGTGCGCTGTTTGTACTGACATTCACCATTGTCGAAAAATATTACACTCAAGTACTCCCTGTTAAACCAGTGGAAAAACACTTAAATTGCCTTCTACTTTAATTCGAAGTTCATTTTGCCGAACCACTGCCGCCCAATTTGGGTAGTTAACCGGTGGCTCATATTGATAGGATATCCGGTTATATCGCCCTTCAATTCCGGTCATAACCGCCATGGAATTGCTTGCAGCGGCTTTAACACCATCATCTGTAGCGCGAGAGCCATCGTAAAAATCATTACCTGGCCAGGAAACGTGATCCCAAGCCACAACACTGTATAACAAACAATGGCTATAATCATCGCCCGCTTCAGCGTAACAGTCGGGCTCACAGAGCTGCGGTTTAGCTTGATTGCCTTGTGTCAATGGCCTGACCAACAGTGATAGGTTACCAAATTCGCTACGTTCATTTTGGCATTCGTTAAACGGATCGTAATAGACCGCTGCTACATGAGGAAGTTGGCTGGCATATTTTTGTAACAATGCGACCAAAGCATCTTTCAGATATGCCCCCATCTGGCCCCTAAAAGGACCGGCAAACTGTCCACAACCCAAACCGGGTAAGGTAACCAAAGCCTTTTTACCCAAAACATTGGCATGGTCATTGGCATAACACAACAAGGGCAATAAGCGACGTTCGTATAATGCCTGATAGGCGATTGGATTGATTTGTCCATCATGAGTTATTTCATGCCAGTCAGCAGGAACATGACCGGTTCCATTTTTCAATAAAGCACCGGGAATAAAAAGCAGCGTAGCCGGAAACGGATTCTTGTGAACTTTTGGATTAACGTGTTTACCATCATCGTAAACCTCCACAGAGGTTGCCACGCCAATATCGCCGAGTATCGATAACTCAGTTTGATTCCAATCCTGACCATTACCGTAAACCGCGCTTTCAGCAAAAATCAAGGGCGGCTTGGTGGCAACCAAGTATTCGATAAAGGCTTCGGTACTTAGGCTGGTTAAATCCTTATCTTGCAATTCTCGCTGCAAATATAACCCGGCCTGCGTTATACCTGTAGCTGCCAAGTCAAGACGATAAGCATCAGCCTTCTGGTAGGATTTTGGATGAATCAAGATTCGGTATGGCAGCATAAGATTTGTTTCATTGTTAAACGTTATTACCCGATAAAGCGATCGGCTCTATCATACGGTTCCATCTTCAAGTCGAACATAACCTTGTGGCATGATGAGATGCTTTTGCCCAGAACCCCCGACGACTCTGGACCAGCTATCTACTATTAGCTGCGGACACTCACCAGAACGGGTGAGTTTTAGATTGAAACCGCCATACATTCCGTGGATCTGACACCAAAGCACAGGTACATTCAGCTCAGTCAACGGGTCGAGAATGGGCAGTCGCAAGGCTGGAATTTCTTCAAAGCCCTTGATTCGTTGGTGAACAAGCGCATGGAAGTGACGGGTCATTAAGACAAGATGATCGGATTTGACGGGATGCAGCGGACAAGGTTTCAGCACAGAAAAAAGATGCGAGTGGCCCGCCCTGTGCGCTGTATCGAGAGGCGTTTCACCTTTTTTGTTTCGGAGGGTTCTAAATGCCCCGAGACTCAGGAGTAAATCCACGACACCAGCAGGTGCGCCGTTTCTGGCAGCTTGATGAAGTGGCGTGTAGAGTGCCTCACCAACGATACGGGGGTAATTGATCAATTCGGGCTGTTCAAGTAGCTTTTGGAACAGACTATCCCAGTTTCCATCACGAGCAGCATCCGCAATTGCATTGTTTGCATCGGCAAAAGCCACATCGACATCTTCACTTCGGGTTACCGGCATAAACGTCCAGAATCGATGATCTTGCGTAAATGTATTAATGCCCGGCTCCTGCCATTTCTCAACAAATGTCTGCTGCTCTTCTGTTTCAGGGGAATGGGGACGCTTCAAGGACTTCGGACATTCTTTCCACAGATCCTTAAGTGTTTTTCTCGAAGCATATTCCTGACAGATTTCACCGTTGAAATGGCGTTTCAGCCAACATCCCACAACGGTGCCGGTTCGACCTACACCACCCCAGCAGTGGATATAGACGCCGTGACCTTGGCAGAGCGCTTCATCAATAGCATCCAGAATTGCAACCATCCTTTGTGCATTTGCCGGAACCGATAAATCCGGAATCGGAAAGGCAAGCCTTTGTGCCGCTCCACCCGAGACCTCCTGAAGTAGATTCTCATAACACAACAGATTATCTTCCGGGGTTGTCAGGTCAATAAACCGCGTGATGCCGGCACCGAACATCGTTTCAATGCGGTTTTTTGAGGCGATGTGTTCCTTGGTTCTTGGAAACTCGCCAGCAAGCAATTTCCCTGGGATGATCCAATAACTGTTTTCGAGGGGCGTCTGAGCTTTTAACAATGTAAGTCCTTTAAATCAATATTAAGCAGTTATTGGCCTTAGAAAATACCATATTCTTCAGATTTTATGTATTCTGATTAATTTCAACAGTGGCGTATGTCGGATTTGCTTTGAATCAAAGGAAGGAAAGCCTGCTTTATAAGTAAAGTCTGGCATCCCTGCTATTTAGTAATGTTTGAATACTCAAATTTCAGATATGTCGTTATTTTTCTGGAAAAGAAGCTATTGTATGTTTCTTTTTACAACCAGACGATTTCATCTGGTTTGTCAAAGTTCGAATGACTGAAAGTAATGACTGCTTAACTTATGATACTTAGCATATGATCGATTGACTTTCGCTTAGCTCAACAGTGAAAATGAATACAATATACACCGGTATAATTAAACAATAGAAATTAAGGTCTTCAAATGAACGAGCCGACTAAAATAAAATCAGAAGATGGCTACACCTTCTATCGTTTGGACGATGGTCGCTTTGCTGATGCGGAATAAGTCGAGAATATTGATATGAGCTGGAATTCATTTGCCGATATTGCTGCCACTTTTCACGACCAAAAAATAGGTTATTGTGTTTATTTCTAATGAATTACCATGAGTGCTAGCTAAAGCATAAATTCACTAGTATCTATCGCCTTGCGTAAGTAAGATGATTTTCTTTAAGTCCATAACTGACCAATAAAGCCTGTTTTGAATACTCAAATTTATCTCGATTACGCTGCGACAACACCCATGTCACCCGAAGCGGCTAAAGCCATGGCGCAATGCTTAACCATGGACGGGGTTTTCGCTAACCCTTCATCCTTGCAGCATGGTTTTGGTGAAGTAGCTGATGCCTTAGTCGAGCAATCCCGCACTGAAATCGCACATCTATTAAGTTGCAAAGCGAAGGATCTGATTTTCACCTCAGGTGCAACTGAATCGAATAACCTAGCTATCAAGGGAATTGCCTTAAGGTATCAAAGCAAAGGCAACCACATCATTACTTCAGCCAGCGAACATAAAGGGGTATTGGATACCTGTAAATACCTTGAGAGCATCGGTTTTAAGATCACTTATCTAAGACCCGATCATGAAGGTTGCATAAGTCTTGAACGTATTTTGGATGCACTGATTGAAGAAACTATTCTTGTGTCTCTTATGCAGGTCAACAATGAGACAGGGTTTATCCAGGACATTGAACAAATCGCTCAAGCACTCAAAGATAAAAACTTATTTTTTCATGTTGATGCCGCTCAAAGTGTTGGTAAGTTAAAGATTGATCTGACTAAAACACCAATAGATTTGTTATCCCTGTCAGCCCATAAGTTTTATGGTCCAAAAGGCGTTGGCTGTCTGTATGTACGTAATAGAAAACAAACTAATCTAATGCCCTTGATGCATGGTGGAGGACAGGAATACGGTCTTCGCCCTGGCACCTTAGCGACCCATCAAATAGTCGGCATGGCAATGGCTTTTAAAATTGCCCATGACCAAATGTTGACTGACTATCAACACTGCACACGCCTGGCCAAGATGCTAACAGATCAACTCCAGCAACTTGAAAGCGTTCAGTTCAACGGCGACCAAATCACTAAATTGCCCCATATCATCAATGTCAGTTTTGATCAGGTGGGCGCGGATTCTTTACTGATTGCTTTAAGAGACGAACTGGCGATAGCTTCTGGTTCAGCCTGTAATACGGGCGCTATTGAAGCATCCCATGTGCTGAGATCCATGGGCATAGAAGGTGATCAACTTTACGGCGCTGTGCGTATCAGTTTTGGCCGTTACACGACTGAATCAGACATTCAACAAGCGGGGCGACACATTTGTACTGCCGTTGCTCATTTAAGACAATTAGCATTGGCGTAAGGTAACAGTATGCTAGGCAAAAAAGTGCTTAACAATGTGTATTGGCACAGCAGTTTAACCATTGCCCAAACTGACTCTGTGCAACAACAGATAGCTGCAGCAGAGACCTTGGCCAACTTGCAAGCGGGGACCGATTACAATGTTGTGAAATACGACGGTAAAAGTCAGGCGCTGTCTTTATTATGGTATCCAGGTTTTTTTATGGATGCTTTTCCTGCCCTGGAAAAAAGTTATCGCATTGACCTGGACGCCCAACGTGTCGAAAAACGCAGCTATCAAGCCTCATTCAATCCTCCCATTCTGCACCGCAAAGAATTATTCCTTAGCCAAGACGATCCACACATCGCCCAGTTTAAAGAGCTGACAGCAACCGCCGAACAACTTGGCTTATTTGAAAATCCCATTCGTATCGGTTTTAAGCAAGCCTGGGAAAACCTGATTGCCGAAAAAGGCTTTCAGCTGGTTGACCATCAATTTGTACCGATTGGCAATTTGGAAACCAATGATGATGAACCGCAGGATTCCGAATCGTTAGCTGGCACAGCCATTTCCAGACATTTAACCGCGCTGTCACGCAGCAATTTGTCGGCACCGATGCAATGTTTGGCGCGACATGGTTTTTTAGACGGAGCCTTATCGGTCTTTGATTACGGTTGCGGTAAAGGTGACGATATTCGCAACTTAACCGCCAATGCCATTCCGGTTTCAGGTTGGGACCCGCACTATGCCGCCGATCAGCCCAAACAATCGGCAGATATTGTTAACTTGGGCTTTGTTATCAATGTCATCGAAAGTTATCAAGAGCGACTCGAAGCCTTACTCGGCGCTTATCACTTAACTCAACAGGTCTTGGTGGTCTCGGCGATGCTGCTTAATCAAAACGCGTTTAAAGGCCAAACGTTTAATGATGGGGTCATCACCCAGCGCAATACGTTCCAGAAATACTTTACCCAAACCGAATTAAAAGAATTTCTAAGCGACACCTTAGACACGGAAGCCATTCCGGTTGCCCCTGGCATATTTTTTATTTTTAAAGATACCGATGCCGAACAACGCTTTTTGCTCAATCGGCAACGCAGTCACCGAAATGTATTACGTCTATCGAACCGCTCATCAAATCCCGCCGCGCCCAAACTGTCGCGTAATGAAAAAAAATATCTAAATTTTAAGCATCTTATTGACCCGCTCTGGCAACAAACCCTGGAACTGGGCCGCTCGCCCGAAAAAAATGAGATCGATAACCTTATAGAACTAACGCAAAGCTTTGGAGCCGTCAGTAAAGTCCTGCACTTTATGCTGGCCCAGTTTGATGAAGACCTTTTAGAGCAAGCACGACAAAACCGCATAGACGATTTGTTAACTTACTTTGCCTTACAGACTTTTTCTAAACGCAGGGCTTACAAACACCTGGAAACCACACTGCAAAAAGACATCAAAGCTTTCTTTGGCGATTATAAAAACGCCATGGCAACCGCCCAAGCGGTGTTATTTGAAATCGGCAAAGCCGAGCTGATCGCCACGGCTTGTCTGCAAGCTAGAGAACAAGGTTTAGGCTATCTTGATGAAGAGCAAGCTCTATATTTACATAGTCAGGTCGTTGAACAGTTGCCCACCGTATTACGCATTTATATTGGCTGCGCGACCGTGCTCTATGGCGATATAGAGCAAACCGATTTAATCAAAATCCACAGCCAGTCCGGCAAGCTCAGCTTAATGCGTTACGACGATTTTCAACAGCTGCCGTTACCGCGTCTACTGGAACGGGTCAAAGTTAACCTGCGTCAACAAAGCTTTGACCTGTATCAATATGGCGAAGAATTTGAGCCTACCTATTTGTATGTAAAATCGCGTTACATCAATGAAGAATTCCCCAATTATGCAGAACAACTTAGCTTTGATGAACACCTGCAAGCCCTGGATTTGTTCGATTTAAGCGGCTATGGTCCCAGGCCCGATGCTTTTCGCGACACACTGGCCAAAGCGCGTTGGACAATTGACGGTTTTAACTTGCAACGCAGTCAAACTATTCCTGATCTTGATGCGCCGTGTGGCCAAAACCTGACCTATCGACAACTGATCGAATGCGGCGAAACTCAGCAACGCTTCAGTCTGGAAAATTGTCCAAAACAGCCGGACAGTTATACCGCACTGTATGATTTAGCCACGCACATTCTTGATCCGGTAATTGATTATTTCGGCATGATAAGTCTAACTTACGGTTTTTGCTCACATGAATTAGGCAAACACATTAACCAACGGGTTGCGCCTAAACTGGATCAACATGCCGCCCATGAACTCAACACCAAAAAGAACCTTATCTGCCCACGCTTAGGGGCAGCCATTGATTTTATCGTCGAAGATGAAAACATGCGCGAAGTTGCCGACTGGGTTGCAGAAAATACGCCATTTGATCGACTGTATTTCTATGGCGAAGATCGTCCGATTCATGTCAGTTATGGGCCGGAACAAAAAGGCGAGTATATTGATTTAGTGATGACGGAGTCGGGGCGGCAAGTGCCGAGGAAAAGGAAATCTGTCTAAGAAATTTAAGCTTTATCGATTATCGAAATGGGATGTGTATAACGCCATTCACAACATTCGTTACCACCAAGTTTTTAGATTAGCTCAATATAGACTCTTAAAGCAGAAACCGTTTGCGGCAATTGTTGCTTTTGCAGTATCGCCAAAAACTCATCTTTCGATTTCGATGGATTTTTTAATGATTCGCGCTGTCTTTTTATTGCACCGCAAGCAAGCACCGGAGCCAAATCAATTTGACTATAAATAAATTCATCCGGATGTACCGCTTCAATGTTATATTTTGATAAAACAGTATTGGGAAAATCTTTCAGATTAAAAGTGACAATAGCGTCAGCGCCCGCTTTAATAGCAGCGGCTAAAACATGTCGATCATCTGGATCAGGCAATACCAAGCCTTCAATCAATTGTTCATAACCAAACACCTTGGCATCCCGCACACTGGAGTCCATCAAACCACGCGTTCTTTCTAAAATCTTTCTATCGTATTTATCTCTTCTTAATAACGCTTCAATCCATTCCTCGTGTATCTGATCTGTCCACCGCGCCTTAAACAAGTCAGTTACAGCCAACTGCATTAGTAAATCCCTTAAGGGAGCAGGATATAAAACACAGGCATCATAAATAACTGAAAACTTAGCCACTATTCATAACCCATGCCCAGCTCCTGAGCTTGGGCAGCCAAATCATCAAGCGCTTTTAGTCTGGCTTCATCAATACGCCGTTTATAATCGAACACGTCATTAGCCAAAATACGTCGATGCGTCCCCACTTTTCTAAAGGGAATTTTGCCTTGCTCTAACAAATCAACTAAATGTGGCCTACTTACATTTAACAGTTCAGCCGTTTCCTGAGTAGATAATTCTGCATGTATAGGTATAACCGTAATGGCATTGCCTTTAGACATTTCCGTTAACATGGTCAGTAACAAATTTATCGCATAGCCCGGTAAAATCAAATCCTCTGATTCATTATTACTGGCTATTTTTAGATGAAGCCTCTCGTTATGGGCATATTTTGATAAAGCCCGACTGGTTATTTTCGCTTCTTCTGCTTCTTGCACAGTAGGCAAATGCACGACGTTAGATAAAGTCACAATGGCTAACTCCAAAGTATTATTAATAAGTCAATACAAGATAAACGAAATAAACGAAAATAACAATTTTGATTACACGGGGTTGTAAAAAATACCCCCATGATCGGCTGTATTTTTATGGTGGTTTTGCAATAACGCGACTAAAAAACTTGAATGCCCCCGAAAAAGTAAGGCGGAAATTAATGTGTGCGTATCAAAATGCGTATTCTGATTATTTTGAACACCAATTCTGGTCGCCAAGCGGTACAAAAAAGTTTTGTCTTTTTCTGCTTTCTTTGCGCGTTTGTGAGCAATCTGTTCGGCGACAATTACCCTGTCCGGTCGGCGACAACTATCTTGACCGGTTGACCGAAACCGGTCAAGATAGTTGACGCCGGACAAAATACTCTAAAAAGACAATCTAATGGACAAACAAACCATAGACGCATACAACCAGGAAGCCGAAAGCATTGCACAATTACATGCAACCTTAACACCGCACCGGATTTATGAATTAATTAACCGCTATTTTATAAAAGAAGGATCAACCATCGATATTGGCTGCGGCATTGGCCGCGATACCCATTGGCTAACACAACAGGGATTTCCGGCGACAGGGGTTGATGCTTCACAACAAATGCTAAAACAAGCACAGGCGTTATATCCCGACGGAAACTTTTTTCAAGATGAGCTGCCAGATCTCAAGCAACTGGCTGAAGCACGCTTTCAAAATATACTTTGCTCTGCCGTGTTAATGCATCTAAATCCACTTGATTTACACACCGCTTGTCATCGTCTGCTCCAACTGCTTAATGTCTGTGGCTGCTTAATCATTTCTTTCCGCGACACTCATGAAAGCAGCAACCGAGAAAAGGGCAAACTTTACCAAACCATCCACATTGAAGATTTCTTAAAAATCTTCAAAGATAAGCAATGTAAAATATTGGTACAGGAAAGTGAAACGGAAGCCTTGCGAAATCTGACCTGGCATAATTTTGTGATTAAAAAATGTTGATTGCCGTGGGAGCGAGGCCTACATCGCGACTAACGATTTCAAATCGCGACGTTAGCATCGGCCAATTAAACTGAGCCAGTTTTGTAGGAAGTTTTGTAGGATGGGTAGAGCAACGCGAAACCCATCGTTCATCCTACGGCCCTGTTTTAGTGTCGTTTGTTCAAAGTATCAGCCACTTCCACAACGCTGATGCTGAAAACAGTGCAATGCTGGTTAAGATTGGTAGAATAATTGCTGCGCCAGACAATATGTCCGGATTCAGTACCTGGAAAAAAACAATAACTACCCATAAGAGTATGTAACGCCTGCTGGTTTATAGGGTGATTAGAAATAGTGCCGGGGAAGACGATCAGATGCAAGAGAAACTAACAATTACTATTAGGCGCTGCAGCACGGGCATTGGGATAAGCCAAATGATGTCCGCCATTTAAGTAATTGAGTTCAGCGACAGCATAAAAATATTTAACACTATCCCTGAGAGTTGCATTAGCATCGATAAAAGTTTTCTTGCACTCTCTAAAACAATTTCCGCATTCCCTAAAACATTTTTTGCATTCCCTGAAACATTTATGGCAACCCATTAAATTAGGATGCTGCAGCGATTTCTTAGTGTTTAAAAAAATTCAACCAGAAATAAAACATTTAGGGATGCGCCAAAAACAATTTTGGCGAAAATAAAATATTTGGGGAATAAAAAATCACTTTTAGATAAAGCTAAAGGTAATTTATAAAGACTTATTAAAATTTAGTGCGCCCAAAAAAAACTATTAGCTCAGCCTTAAAAATTATTATGCGGCCTTATTTTGTTTTTAAAGCTCACAAATAAAATTAGGGGGTGCACTAAAACTCCCATGGGCTTCCCAAAAAATCCCAGGCGAATCCCAATAACTCCCGGTTTTATCCCTGGAAATGGCAACATTTCTACAAAAAATGCCACGCTTGCTTTGAGCAAACGGCTAGTTAATTTGACTGGTCTGGGCGGCAGGTTGTCGAGGGAACACAGGCACTATAATGTTTAGGGCAACATATCAAGTGCAATTGTTAATGGCCATTAATATTAAGCCACTTTTTTTGATTTCTTTTGAACAAAAAATCTGAGATAGTTTTGTAGGATGGGTAGAGCAACGCGAAACCCATCGCTCATGCCACAAATTTGATGGGTTTCGCTATCGCTCTACCCATCCTACAGCCCTGGCCTGGCATAATTTTGTGATTAAAAAATAGCCACACCTTGTTGTGCTGGCTGCCATTTTTGATTAAAACCGTAATGGGTAATAGAACAGTTATAGGCATCCTGCAAAAACTGCTGGCGTTTCTCAGTTGAACTGCCTGTTTGTACAATCAAGGTTTCCCTGAGCGGGTGGTGGCTGGTGATTAAATATTCATTACGATCATGCAGACGTTCCAGCAAGGGCACTGAAGGTAATTTAGCAAATTTACCATTAACACCTCTGTTGCAATCAACACAGGCTAACACTAAATTTGCCACACCGTTAATCGGTTTTCCCGCATCACACTTTCTTAGATCATGCGGAAAAAAGTGATCAACATCGGCAAAGTCCTGGTGATTGTTATCAAGGGAAATATCCCTGTAACAATAAAAACAACGTCCTTTTTGGTAACCATTTAAAGACGGACTGGCCGCTGTTACAGCAACACGTCGTAATTTATTGTCCGCAAAAAATTCGCGGGTTTCTTCTTTGTAATCAATCTGAATTAAATGTTTAGGCATATTTAATTCCCAAGCCGTTTCAACCAATCGCCAGCGCGATTCAGTTTCTGCGGCCAGGTTTTCATACTGATATTGCTCGCCCAAGCGAAAAAAATCATCAGTTAAGGTAATGCCACCTTTGGTTTTTCGTTCATCTGTAAAAAAGCGAGTCGGTACTTCTGCATTATGCACATTATGAAAGGCATCTATAACATTATTAAAACCAAGCTGCACAGTTAAATCTATCAAGGCATCATGATTGATTTGATTAGCATTAAAATCTCTACATCCATCAAGAAACTTACTGCTTGCGGAAGTAATTTGTTTATCGCAAATAACTAAATGTTCTGAAATATGTTTAGAAAATGGAACAGCCAATTTATCCAGTGTAATAACCGAATCACCACTATCTTTTAAATCATAGAGTGCTTTTGCTAATGCAAATTTGTATGATGCAACATTGCGTCCAAATAAAATAATGGAACGCCAGTAGTTTTCTAAGCTTGGTTCTATTTCGTAAAATTTAGACATAAAGCACTAAACAATATGCCCCCATTCGGAAATATCAATTTCACCCGTACCATTCAGCATATCACTGGCAAGTTGGCGCTTAATTTCAAGAATGTTATCCAATTTCTCTTCAAAAGTTTGGAAAGTATCGGAAATTACAGTTGGATAATAAACATGTACAATATTTTGCTGACCTATACGATAGGCCCGATCAGTTGCCTGATCCTCTTTAGCGGGGTTCCAGGCTCTGGTAAAGTGAATAACATGATTTGCTGCCTGAATATTTACTCCGAAGCCGACGGCTGTAGTTGATAAGATCAGCACACCAAATCCTGGCTTTGCCTGAAATGCATCAATCAAAGCTTGCCTTGAGTTTGTTCCAGCTTCACTTCTAACCTTAGTCCCTCCGTTGATTATAATTGGGCTGAAACCAAAATGCTCTCGTGTTCGATGTTGGATCATTCTCTGTAAATCTTTAAACTCGGTAAAGACAATAACCTTCTGATCAACTTCTCTAATTTTCTCTAACTGTGTTATCAACCAAGCCAACTTTGGTGAGCGCTGACAATGAGCAGTGAAATGAACTTCATTAACCGACTCAACGCCAGATTCTCTCGGATCAGCACAAATAGAACGTAATCTATGCAAGACACCTAAAATTGCTGAGCCATTTTGATGAAGTTGTGCTTTAAATCCTGATGTCACCTGCTCGTAAAGTCGTTGTTGATAGCTTGATAAAACAAGCTTCCGGCAAGTCACATCTGTTAGTTTATCCGGCAAATCGGCAACATCAGACTTCATTCTTCTTAGTACTTGTGGATCAACCAGTTTTCGTAACTCTTCTAATCTCTCATTATTTTCATCAGTACTATCTTCAATTGGACGACGATAAATACGGCAAAATTCAGACAGCGCCTTAAGTAAACCTGGTTGTATAAAATCGAATAAACACCATAAATCTGCCAAGCTGTTTTCGACAGGAGTACCTGTACAGGCAACTTTAAACCTCGCATTCTGCGCTTTTGCTGAATGTGTCATCAATGCCCCAGGCGTTTTAATCTTCTGGGCCTCATCACAAACCATAATTGACCATTTGACTTTCGCGAATGAAAACTCCAAGTCACGTAAAGTCTCATAGGTCGTTAAAACTAATTTTGCATTTCCAAGCCAATCGGGACGTAAAAAACCTTTTATCTTAGATGATTGTAAATCATCTTCTAATGCACCTCGACGAACCTTACGCGCTATTAGCGGTTTTCCGTATAAAGGTAAGACCAAACTTCCTAAACGATTATCAAAAAACTTATTAACTTCGGATTGCCAGTTTTCAAGCAATGAAACAGGCGCAATAACAAGAACTGGCTCTGGACTTTTAGCATGTTCCAAATACCAAGCTATGAAACTAAGTAATTGTAATGTTTTGCCTAAGCCCATATCATCAGCCAGTAAAGCACCTCTTACTCCACGGTCCTGTCGCGACCATAGATGCTGCAACCATGCAATCCCAGTATTCTGATGTGGTTTAAATTGAACTTCAGATTTTAACCACGATGTTATAGTTGGTGCTGAATTAACGTCAAATGCTAACAGCTGAGCCCTTTCTTCAAGGTAATCCACTTGATCAACATTCTGTCGAATTGTTAAAGTCTTACGCGATTGAATTGAATGATTACCATCGCTTTCAGATGATAGCGTTTGATCTTTATGTCTATTTTTGATCTCTGGAATACCTACATGAAATGTCTTGAGCAATTGATCTGCTTCATTTTTCGACAAAGGTGCGGGCCAGCCAGATGGAGTAAACATAGCATCATCAGTCGGCTGAGATGCTAACCATTCTTTTATTGAATCTTGAATAGAAGGAGGAACTGCTACAAGCACTGGCTCCCCACCTTTAGGGCGAAATTCAACCACAGGCTCTAGATTTTCTGGCACCCAACCATTTGAATTATCTTTACGAGCCAAATAAGGTACATATTGCGGTTGATGAATGCCAATACCTGCGACCCTCGGCGAGTAACTCGACAAATCGAAGACATCAGCATAAGAAATCAAGGGTTCTCCCGTCCAAGCTTCACATAACCATGCTCGCAACTGCGCTGCTTGATCGCCTGCCTCCCCCCTTATTTCAAGGGTATTTCTACCCCATCGGAAACAAACAGCACTTTCGTCTAATGCTAATTGAAGCGTTTCCGTGAAACTTTTAGCTAAATTGCGCCCTTGAATTTCAAATGAAGGTGCTCTGGATGCATATTGCTCACGGGCATTCAAGTCAATTCTTAGGGCTCTAATATGACCATCATCTTCTCGCAAAACCGATGTACTAAAATCATAGAGATGAATGCCAGCTTGCTCTCGTGCTGCTTCAAATGTTTCGGGGGCGACAACATTTGCCATTGCTTCGCCGAGCAATGCAAATGGATTTCGTAAGAAATTTTCGGCGCGCAATCCTGCCACACGCCTTTTTGGCATTTTTTTAATTTCTTGAAGTACAGATTTAGCATCTGGCTCAATCAATATACGAATTCTTTCACCCTGTGCGGTATTTAAATCATAATGATCTTGAACATTTAAAAAACCATCAAATGTTGAAAGCCACTTTTCAGGATCTATATCTGGAATAAGCGGGGCGATTTCAACAACCTGGATATCTTCAAATTCCGACAAGCGCAATGACATATCCAATTGATTAGCGTTGATAACTACCGTTTTATCTAAATAGGGATCTAATTTTACTTTACCTACTTTTGCTAAACTTCGGATGTTGGCCCAATATCGCTCTTGATCAATTTGATTGCAGTGTTCAACTGGTCGATGTGCAAACTCTGTTACGGCCTCTACTAACTGCCATTGTGCTTTAGAGAGTAAATTATGCTGATTTCGGCAAACCAAAACCGCCCCGACTCGTTGAACGTTTTCAGCTAATGACCTACCCAGACTGTCGTTCCAATTTAAATTTATTTCAAAATCTGAGTCCGATATACTCCCCTGTGTAGTAAGTTCAATTCGCAAAGTCGATGCATCAGGCAATCCTAATAACACAGCACATGTTGAATAATCAGGTTGCTGTAGTGCACTAAAGAAATCTGACCAACTAATCAAAACAGCATTCTGAGTAAATACCGCAAACCCCTCAGATTCAAGCTGCCCTAACAAAGCCACAGGTTCCCAATACTTGAATAAACCAGGGTCTTGAAGCCAGCCAAGTGCTAATTGCTCAGGCAAATGAGTTGCAAAAAACTCCAAACCTCCTTCAGTAAACTTTAGTTTTAGTAAGGCGTTGCCGACGTTTTCAGGTTTACGTTTTAGCCAATTGAATAAACTCATTTTTTCTTCCACCAACCCCGACTTTGATAATATTTAAACCCACAATGACGAAGTTTATCGGCTATCAGTCCTTTATCGTTTTTCCAAAGTACCCAGAATGCACCGCCTTTAGCAAGCTCATCTTGAGTTTCTAAACGATAATCCTCTGCAATCTTCATCCCAGCAGCTAAAAATGGATTACGAGTAATTGTTGGCGTTGAAACAGCATGCTGCTCTATTGGGGGATACGATATCCTGCGGGTACCTTTTAAAGCTTGTTTATCAGTATCTGGGTTAATACCAATTTCTTTAAGCTTTTGTTCAAACTCCCACTCCCAATCGCTATGATGACTTAACCAAAATATTTTCTTGGTTTTGCTTTTTAAATAATACATATCTAAACTACTTTTCCCAATATCAAATGGTATATTGTTCTTTTCATACATGTAACAGGCGTTACCTGTTGCTCCAAACTCAACCACCCAATAATCACCTAACTTAAGAATAAAAGCGTTGTTTTCACGCTTACCTGGCGATGAAAGTCTACAGATATGATCCCTAAAGCGCGTCCGGAATGATTGGTAATCTTGTTGAGTATTGTCATTGGCACCAGGTCCAAGTGCGAAATGGAAGTAGTCAATAGACTGTTGATAGCGCAACCAAAAGTTAAGTCGCCGTTCATCGGCAGCACGATCTTCTTGAAGTAGCCGGAAGAAGTCATCCAGTGCTTTGACAACCAGCCAAGAGGGTGTAAATAATTTCGTGTAACTGCTTATTTTCAGCGTAGTAAAATTCCCTTAGGAGGAATGAAAATGAGCAATATCATCAACGACCCAGTTTTAGTTTCAGCAATTCAGGATTTGGCACGTGGCATTAAGTCGGA
>CAILCX010000148.1 GCA_903832775.1 uncultured Methylobacter sp.
TCCGACTTAATGCCACGTGCCAAATCCTGAATTGCTGAAACTAAAACTGGGTCGTTGATGATATTGCTCATTTTCATTCCTCCTAAGGGAATTTTACTACGCTGAAAATAAGCAGTTACACGAAATTATTTACACCCTCTTAACGTAGGACTGATAACTTAATATCAGTCTACGTTATTCCTGTACAGGCTTCTATCTGCCAATGGGGGCATTCAGTCTCAGAATGTGCCATTGTTTGACAAACATACCCAACTGATCTTGCCCAGATTTCACGGACACTTCACTAAGCGACTTTTTTAGCTTCAAACGTTTCTGGACTGACATAGCCCAATTTGGAGTGTAGCCGTTTGCGATTGTAATACACTTCAATATATTCGAACACTTGATACTTGGCTTCCGAACGTGTTAAAAAACGTTCACCATGAACCACTTCGACCTTAAAGCTATGATTCCAGCTTTCCATTGCCGCATTATCATAGCAGTCGCCTTTCTTGCTCATACTACAAATCAATTGGTGTTGTTTAAAGATTTTCTGATAAGCGGCAGAGCAATATTGGCTGCCCCGATCTGAATGCACAATGACACCCTTCGGCATGTGACGACGCCATAATGCCATTATCAAAGCATCACAAACCAAAGCGGCTGTCATCCGTTCACTGATAGCCCAACCAATCACCTTGCGAGAATAAAGCTCAAGCACTACCGCCAAATACAACCAGCCTTCTTCCGTCCAAATATAAGTGATGTCCGACACCCACTTTTGATTAGGCGTATCCGCAATAAAATCCTGTTCCAGCAGGTTTGGCGAGACAGGCAAGGAGTGGTTGCTATTGGTTGTGGCTTTATATTTCTTAGCCGCTTTCGCACGCAAGCCATTGGCCTTCATCAGTTTGGCTACACGGTGCCGACTCGCTGACTTGCCTTCCTCTTGAAGCCGGCGAGAGATTCTGGGTGAGCCAGGGCGTTTTTTTTCATCCTCAAAGACACGTTTGATTTCAGTTAACAACTCTTGGTTGGCTTGATTCCTGCCGGAGAGTGGCCGATTTTTCCAACTGTAGTACCCACTGCGTGAAACCGACAACAGACGGCACATCATATCAATGGAAAAATGATCTTCGTTACCCTTAATCATGGCGTACTTCACTTGGGCATTTTCGCAAAGTACGCTGCCGCCTTTTTTAAAAAGGTGACCTCTTCCTCAAGACGGGCGTTTTCTCGTTTGAGACGGGATAGTTCGGCTTGCTGGAGCTTTTGTTCTTCAAAAGGCTGACCTATCTGACGGCGTATTGACCGCCATGAATAGAGCATTGACTCGGCAATCCCCAAATCCTGGGCTACTTTCGGGATACCGTCTTTGTCGGCACGTTCTAATGCCTGTTCTTTGAATTGGGGGGTGTATTTGTTGCGGACAACAGGATTGGCTGATTCTTTTTTTGTTTTCATAATTGACCTCGATTATAAAGATTACTCTCTTAGTCGAGTGTCCGCTAGATCAGGGCAAGATCATACGCCAGATACTGATGAATACAGACATGCAGTTGGATCAGCAAAATAAGCAATTTAACTTTACAGTCTCTATCGGGGTGGCAACAATGTCCAATTTTGAATCCACGATAGACGATTTACTGCAAAAAGCTGATGCAGCTCTTTATCAAGCCAAGAACTCCGGAAGAAATAAAGTAGTTGGCATTTTTTGATGTTTTTTTACGCCCGGCCAGGATAGTTGACGCCGGACAGTAACTATCAAAAAGGCAGAGAAATTACCAACTTATCAATTGCCACTGTTGACCCATAGCCAAACCTCATCCTGCCATATTCATCGCCATAAAGCTGCCTGTCGTGACAGGCTGGTTTTGGCCGTTGGCTGTCGATCAATGGCGGTCGCTAAATGACCGCTTTAAAGTTGACCAGCCGTTCACTGGAAACTGGCGAATAATTCTTCTTGATTGATTTCCGCCAGTGTACCACTTAGGTATACCCCAATGAGTCGTTCTGTTGAGACACTTTATTTGTCTCAATAGGGTTGTTTTGCCAATTTTGATATGGTATTGCCTGAGGCTCTAAAGGCTAATGAGACACTATTGATTTATGGCTCTCTACGGATATGCTCGAGTTTCCACTAACGATCAAGATTTTACTCTGCAAGAACAAGCATTACGCGCTGCTGGCTGTGAAGTCATCAGGGCAGAGAAAGTAACCGGTACAAGCCGGACTGATCGGACTGAACTTCAGGTGCTACTGGATTTCCTGCGGCGTGGAGACACACTTGTTGTTACTCGAATCGACCGGCTTGCGCGTAGCATAAAAGATCTTCAAGACATCCTATATGCGCTGAAGGAACAGGGCGTCACACTAAAGGCGATAGAACAACCTATCGACACGCGCAGTGCGGCGGGTAAAGCTTTCCTGGACATGCTGGGCGTTTTTGCCGAATTTGAAACAAACCTTAGACGTGAACGCCAGCTTGAAGGCATTGCTGCCGCAAAATCGCGTGGCGTCTATCTTGGACGCAAGCCATCGGTCGATACCGCAGAAATTCTGCGTCTTCTTTTCGAAGATAAGTTGGGTGCAACAGAAATTGCGCGGCGGCTTGGTGTCGGTCGAGCTACAGTGTATCGCGCACTGGCCAACAGTGAAAAACAAGCATAAGGTCATTCCCGTTGATTCACTACTGCAATTGCGGCAGCGGCTTGATCGCTTGCCTCCGAAAAGTCCGGAACGAGCTAGTCAGGTTGCGGCAGTAGCCGGACTGTACGAGGTCTCTACAACAACCGTCTATCGAGCACTACACACTTTCCGAAAACCGCATGCCGACCACGGCAAGCCGCGACTATTACCGCAAACCGAATTGGAGCGTTACTGTGAGTTGATTGCGGCGCTAAAGTTGCGCACCACCAACAACAAGCAAGAACGCCTCCTGTTGTTCGAGTAGTTTCTGGAACAGACTATCCCAGTTTCCATCACGAGCAGCATCCGCGATAGTATTGTTTACATCTGCAAAAGCTGCATCGACATCTTCATTTCGGGTTACCGGCAAGAAGGTCCAAAACCATCCTTTGTGCATTTGCGGGAACAGATAAATCCGGAATCGGAAAGGAAAGCCTTTGTGCTGCTCCACCAGAGACCTCCTTGAGTAGATTCTCATAACACAACAGATTATCTTCCGGGGTTGTCAGGTCAATAAACTGTGTGATGCCGGCACGGAACATCTCCTCAATGCGAGATATTGATGTGATATGTTCCTTGGTTCTTGGGAACTCGCCAGTGAGTAATTTTCTGGGGATGATCCAATAACTGTTTACGAGGGGTGTCTGATTAATTTTTAACAATGTAGGTCCTATAAATCAATATTAAGCAGTTATTGTCTTTAGAAAATACCATATTCTTTTCATTTTACGTATTCTGATTAATTTGAACAGTGATTCTGACTGATATTGAACACCCTTATGTAATATGGGCAAAGCAAGTCGAAAAGCATAAATAATAGGGGGAAATATGTCGAAAGCGCTACTTGTAATGTGCTCCCACCACGCAGACAAGTCATTTGAATATCAGGGATCTATTTTGTACTATTCAGGTATGCAATTAATTTATACGGAGAGATTTTTATGCATGTACAATTTGCCGATGTAGACGAAAACTTTATAAAGCCGAGGTAGTGAGCGGATTTTACACCAATGAAACCGAGCTTGCCCGGGATGCGGTACGTCGGATGAGGGAGGAAAAAGAATGTGCAAGCCGCCTTCAGGAAGCTGTGGTCAGGGATATTCAGGCGGTCGAACGTGGCGAAACTGTTGCACTCACTCCGGATTTACTGCAAGAAATAAAGCAGGATGCAACTGCAAGGCCAGAAACAACGAACCCTATAGCAGCACTGATGCCTTACCCGAAAACACTCAAGCTTGAACTCTTGGCGCTGGCTAAAGACGATTTAAGCGATATAGCCCAATATACCTTTATTCGCCATATCGATGCCATTACAGACTATTCTCCACAAAATAGCCTAATTTAATTTGTGGAGAATGTTATACCGGAATCAATTATGAATAACTATAACGAAGGTATGCGTCAAATTATGATGCATAAAAATTATTTTGTCCCGAAATGGTAATTAATTTCGACTTATGTGATGTATTAAACAAAGGTTGATATTTCTTGATAAGTTCCACTTCATATAGATGCTGGAATTGATAAAAATGCATTTTATCAAGCTTGTACAGCGTATTTCGTATCTGGTAATAAAAAAGAGATTATTCTCTTATATTTTTTGAATCTGAATGACATTTATATAATCGTTGCCCTCAAAAAACGTTTTTAAAGGTCGTTTTTCGAACATATAGAAATCGTGATAATTTATTAGACTCGCATCATTACTCAAGCTGCGAGTCTGCCATGCTGATCACTAAATCACATAACCGCTATCAATTATCGGATCAAAACCTTGCTGAACATTGGAGAACCAGAGGTACACGACAAACAACCAAAGCCGTTGCATCAACGTTATTATGTCTGTCATTCATTATTTTTAACAAACCATGCTTTGCGTTTGAAACTCATCATGTAGCGAAAACCTCCAGCGTTACGTCTCACCAAAAATCCGATGCAAGTGCCCCATCCAAACTACAAAATACACTTTGGTGGCAAATAGCCAAACATCATCAACTGGATCCTTACATTTTGTATGCCGTTGCGCTGGTTGAATCGGCAAAAGACAGCGCTCCAAATCATGTAACCCCCTGGCCTTGGGCTATAAATAAATCCGGAAAATCGATAATACCTGCCTCCCACCAGGAAGCTCGGACTGCTTTAAATAAAGCCCTTGCTGAGGGCGGCAAGCATATTGATGTGGGACTGATGCAAATCAACCTCCATTGGCATGGTCATAGGGTCGACAAGCCTGAGCAACTGCTTAACCCTGTTACCAATCTGCAAATCGGCGCTCTACTTTTAGCTGAAGCCATTCAATCTGTGCCCAACAATCTTGCTTTAGGAATAGGCCGTTATCATAGCTGGCAAAATGTAGATGCCGCTGTGACCTATGGCCGAAAGGTTCTTGCCGTTGCCGATCAAATCCGGACAGTGCTCTGAACAGGTTACTTTTATGGATGACAATATCTACAACCTGAATCTGGACTATTTAATTTTAGCCCATGCCTTAATCCAATCCGGACGTAAACAACAGGCAATGATTAGTCTAGGCTTGACGCCGGAAGCAGTGACTATTTTGTCTGAATTGCCGACAGATCAATTGAAAGCATTGGCACGCACTGATGTACTCAGTTTTGCACCCCGGTTCCCGGTAAGCTCCTGGCCAATATTCTTGCGTAACGAACCTGTAGGCAGCGAACCTTTTGAACAACGAGCCCGCCGCTTGCGGATGTTTATCGGAAAA
>CAILCX010000149.1 GCA_903832775.1 uncultured Methylobacter sp.
CATAGTCGAATTATTCTTACAATTATTTATATTGCTAAAGTAATCGATATAAAGTGGATATAGAATGGATATAGACATTAAACTTATACATCTTATTTCAGTTATTCTATTGCTGTTATTTTATTCCGTTAGTGCCAGCAGATAACTAAATAGATTAATTGGTTTACCGTTTAATCTTAATTTCTTGCGTATATGCTTGCGGTGTATATTGACAGTACCCAAGGAGATGAGTAGAGATTGCGCAATTTTTTTTGTGGGATAACCCAACCTGATCATTGATGCTACTTGTATTTCGACTGGGGTTAGCAACTGATAGATAGACGCTAATGTATTTACCTCACCAGTGCTGTTAATTAGCTCTGCTATGTTATTTTGTAAGATATTAATTAAGAAAGTTTTATTAGTGTCACCACTAACATTTTTTAATTTCTCCAAAAAAGGGGAGATGCTTCCCCTAATTTGATTTGAAAATGCAGATTGAAGCTCATTTCTATCGGATTGTTGGCGTCTTAATAGCGTATTTAGTGTGATGTTCAGCTCTTGGGATTCTTCGGTATTTTTTTTCAGCTCGCTCTGTGTACTGATAATCTTTTTTTCCAGGCGTTGAGCGCTATCCAACAAAGCTTGTTCTGCCAATTTTAATTCAGTAATGTCGGTAAAAGAGCCTACATAATGCGTTATAAGTCCGCTAGTATCGGCAACCGAATTGATAGTCAACCATAACAGTAATGACTGGCCTGCTTTACCCTTGCCCCAGATTTCTCCTTGCCATTCACCAGCTTGTTCTAAAGAAGTCCAGATGGTTTTGTAAAAGTCATCATCCAGTCCTGATTGCAGAAAAGAGGGATACTTACCAACGATTTCTTCAAAATTGAAACCGGTGATATAACTGAATGCTTGATTAGCACACAAAATGACTTTGTGTGCGTCGGTTATAATAATTCCATTATGGGTGTCAAAGGCCAGTGCGGCGATACGTAAAGCTTCTTCCAGCTTCCGTTCAGTTATGTCGATAATTACTAAACGCAGCCGCATCGTTTCATTATCTTTTTCTACACATAAACATTCCAGATGTGCATAAAAGGGCGTGCCGTCAGCTTTATGCAAGGTTAATTCTGGAATCTTAATCGCCACACCTTGTTTGACCTGCCGAAAAAAACGATACCAAGCATCACTATCTTCCGGCATTACATAGCGTGCAAAACGGGAATTGATAAGTTTATTTCGCTCAACGCCAAATAGCGTGGCCATAGTTAGATTGGCCTCAGTAATTAACGCATTTTCCGACAGTGTAAAATACGCAACCGGCGCAAGATCATAAAGATCTAAATAACGGGCACTTGATTCTTCTAAAGCCACCTGCGTGCGCCTTAGTTCATGGTTTTGCATCTCCAGTTCAGTTTGATGCACCCGGAGCTCGAATAATAATTGTTCATACTTAAGTATTACTGGCTCGGTTTCAGCAGTACTTAAGAGTTGCAATTCGGCCTCAGCGCGGAACAAATCAGGATCGCTAAATTTTGTATCCATGTTAATAATGTATTTATCTGGCTTCATATTTTTTTTAATTTACCTAGAATTCAACTGTTGTCAATGTAGTTGCCGCCTTAGCAGTTGAAACTTACGCTATTTTTAAGGTCTGAATAATAACCTGCTTTTGTTCTGGCTTTATCAGGGTTAGGCTGAACCAGCTGGATTGTTTGTCAATTCCAAGACTTTTTGGTGGGCGATGTCCACCCTACAGGGCTAAAACTCTTCCCATTCATCACTGACAGGCTTTGAAATCAGAGTAGTTTCAATCCGCTTATTAGTCGCCGGGCCAGCGTTATTTTGTGGTTTTGTGCGTTAAGAACTGGCTGACCTGGCTTGCGCCAAGCTGCCATGAGAATTATGGGAATTACCGTCCATTTTGAATTGCGCCATCGTCGCGGATAGATTGAGTGCTTGCTCTTCAAGTGATTCTGCTGCGGCCGCCGCTTGTTCTACAAGCGCAGCATTTTGTTGCGTCATATCATCCATTTGCCCGATAGCTTGACTAACTTGCTGAATCCCGGCTGTTTGTTCTGCTGAAGCGTCGCTGATTTCAGACATCATGACGGTAACGCCATGAATAGAATTAACAATGTCAGTCATGGTTAGCCCGGCTTGGGTAACTAACTTACTGCCATCGGAAACCTTTTCTACAGAATCATTAATCAGCAGTTTAATTTCTCCAGCGGCCATAGCGGCACGTTGCGCAAGGTTGCGCACTTCTATAGCCACTACCGCGAAGCCTCGACCCTGATCACCGGCACGCGCCGCTTCGACAGCAGCATTCAACGCAAGAATATTGGTTTGAAAAGCGATATCGTCAATTACTGAAATAATATCGCCAATCTTTCGTGAAGACGCATTAATATTCTCCATGGTTTGAACTACCTGAGCGACTACGTTCACACCTTTTCCGGCTATATCTGACGCATCAATGGCAAGTTGGTTAGCTTGTTTGGCGTTTTCAGCATTATGTTGCACAGTAGAGGTGAGTTCTTCCATGCTGGCCGCCGTTTGTTCCAGACTGGCGGCTTGCTCTTCGGTACGATGTGACAGGTCATTGTTGCCCGAGGCTATTTCTTTTGCTCCGGTATTAATGTTATCCGAAGCTTCCTTGATTATAGTGATAATATCTTTTAATTTTTCCACTGTTGCATTAGCGTCATCCTTGAGACGACCAAAGGTCCCTGCGTAATCGTTGGTGATTTTTTCGGTTAAATCACCACCCGCCAAGGCTTCAAGCACCCGCACAACCTCATTCAAACTGGTATCACTGGTTTGCATAAGCTGGTTAAGGCTTTCACTCAGCAACTTAAAGAAACCCTCTTTACCTTGAATATTGACACGATGATTAAAGTCACCTCTGGCAGCCGCCTCGACAATACTTTCAACTTCGTTTTCAACAGCAACTTCAACTGAGCGATCTACCCATTCGGCCACAGAACCCAAGCGCTCGCCTCGTTCATTGATAACCGGACTGGCGGTTACTACCATAGTATGACCACTAACATTCATACTGGCGGTATAGCTGCTGTTTAGCGTGCCTAGTAATTGTGCCTGGTGGTGAGGTCTTACGTGAAAATTATCAATATTCGTTCCAATCAGTCTGTCGGTCGAAAAGTTTGGCAATTGCTTGCGTATGTCTATTTCAGCATTGCCAAGTACTTTAATAATGGATTTATTGGTATAAACAATATTTCGATCACTGTCCGCAATCATCACACCGGTACTGACACTATCCAGCGCAACCTTAATGCGGGTCATTTCATTAACTAAATTATTAGTGGTTGTTACGCGCTCCAGAATTTGTTGCTGCATTTGTTTCATCGCATATAACAAACTACTTTTATCGTTGGTGCGAATAATGACTGTATTCGATAAATTACCGCCCGCAATCTCTGTTGCGATATGCGCGGCATAATCCGGTTCACCACCCAGTTTATTTAGCAGATTACGAATGATCATCAAACCAACAACTATTGATAGCAACAATCCCAAGACCAGGCAAACAACCGAAATTTCAAGTGTTAAGGTGTAGCGGCTTTGTGCTTGGTTATATTCTTGATTGGCAACATTTTTTTGCAATTGAACCAACTGATCTATGCCTTTGGCAACCGGTAAATAAGCAGACCTCACATCTTCAAAATAGAATTTTTCTGCTTCCTCAGTTTTAAAGGAGCGCTGTAATTCCAAAATGGTTTTTACCTGGGCAAAGAAATGCTGTTTATCAACGGTAAATTTATCGACAAGGATTTTTTCTTCAGGCGTTAGATACGTCAGTATATAGCCGTTCCACAATTTTTCTATATCGATAACATCCTGTTCAACTTTTTTCAGTTGATCAAGCATTTCTTTGGGAAAAGCAATACTGGTAACAAGGGCGGTACGACTATGCAAGGCCAGCACTTTAATTTCAGCAAGATCACCTAAAGGAATGGTTCTATCTAGATAAACAGTATGCAAACTTTGATTGGTTTGACTCAAAGCATGTAGATTAATTCCAGTTAAACCCAGCATAATGCCTAGCATTAAAGCCACCAATAAAAACAAGCGGGTTTTAACGGTAATATTTTTAATCAATTTTAATCCTCAACTTCCAAGCAATAGATCCCTTGCTAGTCAATTGCTGAAGCGATTAAAAAGCATATATTTACTGACTCAAATGAAAGCAGGCACTTATAGATATAATACAAAGTATATACTTACTTAATATCTTACATAAATACTTACCAAATAATTCATTAATAATTATTACATAA
>CAILCX010000150.1 GCA_903832775.1 uncultured Methylobacter sp.
GCGGCTTTAACCGATATAGCTACAGGTATCAATCCAACCGATGAAAAACGTAAGAAGCGATTCAGAAAGATCACTTTGCAGGATTTATTTGATAGGTATTTGGCGGACAAGTCAGAATTAAGGGAAGCGTCGATAAAAGATTACACCAAAATAATGAACTCGCCTTTTGGTTTTGCCGATTGGCTGAATAAGCCGATAAATGAAATAACCAGAGACATGGTGCTGGTACGTAGGAAACAATTTACCGGCGGTGCTGATAATAAAATGAGGGTGCTACGGCTCTTGATGAATTATGCAATTGCCTTAGAAGGAATTGATGAAAATCCGGTTGATGTGTTGCGGGATGTTTCATTGTGGGCAAAGCCAACACGCCGTAAGCGCATGATACCAAGTGATAATCTTAAAGACTGGTACAACTCAGTTTTGCACTTAGACAATGAGCAGGCCAAAGTTTATCTATTGCTCCTACTGCATACCGGACTTAGAGATCAGGACGTTCGTTATCTGGAATGGCAAGACGTAGATTTTAAAAATGATTGCTTTACAGCCAGAGATACCAAAAATACAAGCGACTTTACCGCTTACCTTGCACCACAGATCAAGCCCTATTTACGGGCTTTGCATGATAAAACCGGTAGCGGTCAATATGTTTTCCCTGGCAGAAATGTAGACGGTGTTATGGATGTTCCGCGTAAGCCCATAGCTCAAGTATGTAAGCAGGCAGGTATTACATTTAGTAGTCATGACCTCAAACGAACATTCTTAACTATCGGCGAGGCGGCGATGATTCCGTTTAGTCTACTTAAGGCACTGGCAAATCATACTACTGATGGTGATGTTACCGGCGGATATATCAACCCGGAAGCCAACACACTAAGACAAGCGACTTTTAAAATTGCCGATACTATTCAGCAGTTGACCACGCCTGATATTGAAAATATTGTTACAATTAAACGAAATGCCAGCAACAAGGATTAACCATGAACGCACAGCCACAATTTATAACCAATGCCGACGGTGAAAAAATTTCCGTTGTCTTATCTTTAGCTGACTATCAAGAATTGCTCGATGACCTGGAGGATTTAGCCGCCATTGCCGAACGTAAAGACGAAGCTGTAACACCTTGGCAACAAGTAAAAGAGGAGCTGGCAAGTAATGGCTTGTTATAGCGTAACGGTTAAGAAATCAGCTCAAAAAACATTATTTGGATTACCCGCGCCGATTGTGCAAAACATCACAAGGATAATTGATGCATTGATAGAAAACCCAAAGCCAAAGGGTTCAAAAAAACTAACGGGATCAGATAACGCTTACCGGATAAGGTCGGGAGATTACAGAATTATTTACACCGTATTCAATGCTGAATTGATTATCGAAGTCATCAAAATCGGTCACCGGAAAGACATTTACCGTTGACACCTGATATAAACCAAAACCAAGAGACAAGCAGCCATGACAACCATTGATTACCACGATATTATTACTATTGAACCCGGCAAGCGAAGCGGTAAGCCTTGTATTAGAGGTTTGAGAATCACTGTTTATGATGTTCTTGACTGGCTGGCGGCGGGTATGAGTAGAGATGAAATTATTGACGACTTTCCCGAATTAAACGCCGATGATATTACCGCGTGTTTGTTATTTGCCGCCGATAGAGAACGCCGGTCAATTACCATCAAGGCCTTATGAAACTGTTACTTGATGAAAACTTATCAAGGCGCATAGTGCCCTTTATTCAAGACTATTATCCCGGCTCAACGCAAGTAGCACTAATAGGAATGGAGCAGGCTGATGATAAAACCATTCGTCAATATGCCATTGATAACGGCTATGTAATGACCACTAAAGATGCTGACTTTTATGAAATGAACCTGTTATACGGTTCGCCACCAAAAATAATTTGGTTAAAAATAGGTAATCAATCTAAGGCTGCAACTATTAAAACCTTATTGAACAATTGCCATGTTATAGAGTGTGCATTGTTCCAAGATAATAATGATTACATTGAAATCTTATAACCGAAACAGACGGTTATAATCAAACTTAACCGGATAGCTCGACGGTGTAAAAGCACGATACACCCTTTTTACGGTTATTCTTTTTTAATATATCCACTTTAGTAAGTAGGTTTTTATGTTGGTTTTTTATTCAGGATGGGGTTATTGGGAGTTTGAACCTGAGGACGCCATAAAAGACATATCACCTCAAACATTATCAGGACGCCTCCAAAAAGTTTGTTGTTTATTCGATCTACCAAGAGATTCTGGAAAAGAAATTACTTATCAAGGTGAAACAGTTACAAGTTACTTACTTTACTCTTCATGTTCAGAGACTGACATGGAACCGCCTGAAAATATTAACGAGGAAATTGAATCACGATTTATTTTGTGTGAAGAGCCAAGTAGGAACTACATAATAAATAACATCCCAGTTAATGAAATTTCAATTCGGTTTACTAAAAATGATATTGTAGAAGATCCTAAAGTTGATGATAAACCGAAAAACCTAACAGAAACCGAACGTAACACCATGCTAAAGGTAATAATAGGTATGGCTATTGATGCTTATGGATATGACCCCGAAAAAAAAAGAAATCCCTTTACCGGAGATAAAAATGGTTTAAGTGCAAAGCTTTTAACTCATGGCATAAATGTTACTGATGAGACTATTCGTAAATATTTAGATAAAGCCAAAGAATTAATGTAGCTCGAAACCCAGTAATGGCGCAAATTATAACCGAATCGGTTAAGTTATAACCGAAATCGGCCTACTGCCTCCCACCACAATTGATAATTACTCAACGTTACTTAAACCGTGGAGAAATATCAATGTTACAAAAAACAATATCACCCTTATCTTTCAATGATGCTGTACTGGCAACAACAGAGGAAGCCGCTACACTACTCAAAATCAATGCTGCCACGCTTCAAAAATGGCGCAGTACAGGCGAAAACAACATTCCATTTGTTAAGATTGGTCGAAGTGTTCGTTATAGCACGGTTGACTTGAAAGCTTACGTCGAACGCCATACAAAAAGTTTTCCACAAGCATAAAAAAACCGACTGACTTAATCATAAATCAGCCGGTTCTATGCAATCCATAGCTTTCAAACGCAGAGTTATGATAACTCATGATGGTATGGATTACATCCCCGGCAAGGGGAATATTTAATGAAAAATAAACAAAATTCTGAATATGTTACTAATGATGCTGCCGTATCAATTAATGGTATAAGTATTGCAAAATTTGTAGTGCCAACTCTACCAGGTATTGATTCACGAGATGGTACATGTAACACCAGACCATTATCTGAACTAGGTAATGCTATGCGCATATCTGATGCACATGATGGAAATATCAACTATGTATATGATACGAAAGCTTGGCTGCATTGGCAGGATGGTGCTTGGTGCTGGGATTTAGATGGTGCAAGAGTTCGTAGTCTTGCAGCCAGATTGCTAAAACAGATTTACAGTGAAGGCTGTTTACACTCGTTTGATGCTGGGTTATTCGCTAACTGGTCTCGCATGTCACAAAAAGAACACACCATTAAAGCATCTGTATCATTATTAAGTGATTTTGAGCAGTTACGCTTACCACTTTGTCTAATTGATGCCGATTTATTTTTAGTTGGTATTGATAATGCTAAACAAGTGATTGATCTAAAAACTGGAATAGCTAGACCGGCTACACAAAGCGATTATATAACTAAATCATTAGGTGTTTACCAGCTGGGTGAGTCTTCCAAGGCGGTGCGCTGGTTAGAATTTTTAGATCAAGTGTTTGGTGATGATGTTGAATTGATTGACTGGATAAAGCGTTGGTGTGGTTATCTACTAACAGGTTCGACAGAAGAGCATTTTTTTATTTTTTGCTTTGGACTCGGCGCAAATGGTAAAAGTGTACTGGCTGAAACTTTACGTTTTATATTGGGAGACTATGCTAGGGCCATGTCATCTGAAACTTTGACAGAATCAAAAAGATCCGCTGGTGGGGCAATACCTGATATTGCAGATTTAATCGGTGCAAGATTGGCTATGTGTTCTGAAACTGAGAGTGGCGCGGCGTTAGCAGAATCATTAGTTAAAAGTCTGGTGTCAGGCGATAGTATGACAACACGTAAACTTTACTCAGCACCAGTACAGTTCACGCCACTTTTTAAATTAATGATGATGGGTAATCATAAGCCTATTATTAAAGGTAATGATAATGGCATGTGGCGGAGAATACGGTTAATTCCATTCTTGCGCACATTCAATCTAGAGGAGCGCGACGCGGGGTTATCGGATAAGCTCAAGACCGAAGCTCCACATATTCTGGCGTGGATGGTCGAGGGCTGTATTGACTGGCAAAAGCGCGGCTTAAAAGATACCCCGCTCACAATACAACAGGCTACCGGCGACTATCAGGAAGAGCAGGACTTGATAGGTAGTTGGCTGGCAGAATGTTGTAATTTGTCGCACAGTAGCGAAACTTTATCCTCGGTGCTATACGGAAATTATAAGGACTGGTGCATCATTAATAGTTTGCAGCCTATCAATAATGCTGTGTTTGGTCGAAGTATTGGTGATCGTGGATATAATAAGCGGAAATCCAACGGGAATACGCTATGGTTGGGTATTGAGCTAAAACCCTCTGATGAGGTAATTTAAGCATTCAAGGGAGGTGAGGGAGGGTAAACAGCAATTTCATAAAGTATTCTTATAATTTTTTTCTATAGGACTTTTTAAAAATGGCATTTATCCTCCCTATCATCCCTAATTTTTTTATGTCAGGTAAAAATACCTTCAACGAGTCAGATTTTTTAAATATATTTAGTATTTATAAACTGTTGAATAGCTTAAAGATGTTAGTGAGGTGATGTAAGTCTGCTATTTAGAGTGATGCTCTTGGAAGCTATTGCAGAAAAATCAACCCTGTTTTATAGACTGCCATATATGGAATGGCTATATGTGGCATCAACTGATGGTAAAAACTTACGGTAGGTTATAGTTTAGATTATGCCTGTCATTGACGGGCCGTTGACGGCCAAAACCGGCCTGTCACGACTGGCAGCTTTATGGCGATGAATGTGGCAGAATGAAGTTCGGCAAGCGCACTATATTTTGCTACTGACATATGCGACAAGCAACTTATTGATTTCACGGACTTAAAAGCGAGTCGCA
>CAILCX010000151.1 GCA_903832775.1 uncultured Methylobacter sp.
AGCACTGGCGGCAGATTGGCCGCACTTCGTGGTTTTGGACATTGACCAGGCATTGGTTGAGCGGGCGGGTGAATATGCCGATACTTTTGCGTTACGCGGCTATGACAGCGTCCAGCTAGCAGCAGCTTTTGAGACGGGTCGCATTTCGCAGTGTCAGATATTTTTTGCTTGCTTTGATACCCGCTTAAATAAAGCAGCCAAGCTTTTGGGCATGTTTTGTTTATAGTTTTTAGCAATCAATTATAAAATTCCGATGGCATTTACTTTCATTACTAAGAGATCTGTATCAGCATGGTAATAAGCAATATTATCGGCGGCTTAGGCAACCAAATGTTCCAATACGCCGCAGGACGCGCTTTGTCATTAGTGCGCAATGAGCCGTTGCATTTAGACATTTCCGGTTTTAACGGCTACACCCTGCACCAGGGTTTTGAACTTTCACGCGTTTTTGTATGTCCGGCAGTAATCGCTTCTAAAACGGAAATACGCGACATTTTAGGTTGGCAGCATTTACCGGGTATTAAAAGAATTTTAGCTCGGCCTTCTATGGAAGTATTCCGGTGCAATGGCTTTGTCGTTGAACCGCACTATCATTATTGGCCTAAAATCAAGTATGCTCCAAAAGCATGTTATTTGTCTGGCTACTGGCAATCCGATCAATATTTTAAATCCCACGCTACAACCATACGCGCCGATTTTACGTTTAAATCTCCCTTGTTAGAAAACAATGCCGCGCTTGCCAAACAAATTTCCCTAGTGAATGCAGTCAGCTTACATATACGCCGTGGCGATTATGTAAGCAATCAAAAAACTACTGCGATGCATGGCGTATGCTCATTGGATTATTATCGAGCTGCGATTGAGTTGATTGTAGAACGTGTGCAACAACCGTATTTCTATATTTTTTCTGATGACATCGCTTGGGTAAAAGACAATCTGAAGATAGACTTTCCCCTTCAGTATGTTGATTATAATGATGGTTTAGACAGCTATAACGACATGCATTTAATGAGTTTATGTCAACATCATATCATCGCTAACAGTTCTTTCAGTTGGTGGGGTGCATGGTTAAATCCCTCTCCCCAGAAAATAGTGATTGCTCCGAAAAAATGGTTCGCTAAAGAATCTAATGTTAAAGATCGTTTCCCCCAAGGCTGGATAACATTGTGATCAATGAACAATTAACAGCGACTGAATACTTATCGAGTCAAGCCAAAGAAGAGGCATCACTACCTTTAATAACAGTAGCTATGCCTGTGTATAACGCAGGTAAATATTTAAGACTGGCTGTACTGTCTATTGTCGGGCAGACCTATTCAAATTGGGAATTGCTAATAATTGATGATGGCTCAACAGACAATTCATTAAAAAATATTGCTGACTTAAAAGATGAGCGAATTAAAATTTTAAGCGATGGTAATAATCGCGGTTTGGCGGTACGACTCAACGAGTCGATCGATTTAGCCAGAGGCCTATATTTTGCAAGGATGGATGGGGACGATATATGTTACCCGGAGCGCTTCTCTCAACAAATAACTGCATTTGAAAACAACCCCGAACTTGATTTACTTGCTACTCGCGTTATTACGATCGATGAAAATAATCAGATAACCGGCTTATTTCCTTACGCAATTTCCCATGAAGAAATATGCGCACAGCCTTGGCTAGGTTTTTATTTACCTCATCCAACTTGGATGGGAAAAACAGATTGGTTCCGTAAGTATCGCTACACGATTCCTGGTCCTTACTGTTGTGAAGATCAAGAGCTATTGTTACGAAGTTATCACAATAGCCACTTGGAAACGCTGGATGAAATACTATTGGCCTATCGTATCAGAAATAAAATTGATTGGAAAAAATTGGCACGTACACGGCGAACTGTTTTTAGTGCCCAGTTCCAATATTTTGCCAGATTAAATTTATGGCATTACCTGTTATTAGCAACTGCTGCTTTTATCGGTAAGATAATTAATGATTTCCTTAAAAAAATCCTAGGAAGCACTTTTCAATTAAGACAAAATATCGTAAGCGATCTCTTGCTAACTCAATGGCAAAATATTTTTGACGGCCTTACATCACGAACCAAAATTCCATGAAAAAAATCTGCTACGTGGCGACCATTCCCGCTGTCGTTAATTCATTTTTGCGTGATCACATCCAGGCTGCATCAGAAAAATATGCAGTAACGGTAATCTGTAATTCTGAAGATCAGTATTTACTTGAAGGACTAAAGGCCCGCCTTATTTTATTACCCATCGAGCGTAAGCCATCCTTACAGAAAGATATGCTCGTTCTAGTGAAATTAATCCAACTGTTTCGTCATGAGCGATTTGCTATTGTTCATTCCCATATGCCCAAGACTGCGCTGCTGGGAATGCTGGCTGCCTGGCTGACTTGTGTGCCAATCCGCATCAATACCTTTCATGGCGAGGTGTGGGCAACGCGGAGTGGCTGGCGTCGTAAAGCACTCAAACTATTTGATCAATTGATTGGGGTGCTTGCGACGGATATTTTAGTGGTAAGCCCCTCCCAGCTAACGTTCTTAATAAAAGAAGATGTGTTGCCACAAGGCAAAGCAAAAGTGATTGGCGCCGGTTCAATTTGTGGCGTTGATCCGTTACGCTTTCATCCAGATCCCAAAATCAGGCGAACACTTCGAAATGACTTGGGTATTGCACAGAATGCTACGGTTATTTTATTTGTGGGTCGCCTGAACCGTGATAAAGGGATGTTGGACTTGGCGACTGCTTTTGATTCAATTGCCAACATCAATCCACAGGTCACCCTTTTGTTGGTCGGTGCTGAAGAAGATGTACCTTTCAGTCGTATTCAGGAAATCTGTCATGCAGAACCTTATCGGCTGTATTATGTGAACTTTACGTCTACACCGGAGCAGTATATGGCTGCAGCCGATATATTTTGCCTGCCAAGTTACCGCGAAGGCTTGCCTATGACTATTCTTGAATCCGCTGCTTGTGGTGTACCCACAGTAGCATCTCGTATATATGGGATTACCGACGCAGTCGAAGAGGGTAAAACCGGCTTGTTATTTAGTGCTGGTGATGTTGCCGGTCTTAAACAATCTTTGCTAACGCTGATAGATGATGCGCTATTGCGGCAGAATATGGGAGAAGCGGCCCGGCTACGAGCATTAGAATTATTTCCAAGTCATAAAATTACAGAGGGAATGCTTGCGCTTTATAGTGAGTTATTGGTTAAGCACTAAGATAAGCTTTAATGAAAATAACTTGTGGTTAGGTACTGGGGTCCGTTTTTAATACAAAATTAGAATAACTTGGGTCAGAGTAAAGTTATATTACTGGCAGAAAAGGTTAAGTCTGCTTTTTGTTGTGAATGCTTGCTGTTTTTACGTGAACATGGCTTGCCATGTTAAAATTATCGACATTGGCTATCGGGAGAAGAAAATGACTGATGATGAATTAAAAGCGCTGGTCGCAGGCCTTGCAGTCGCTCAAAAAGTTACTGATGAACAAATCAAGCTTAATGCTGTTGCCCAAAAGGCGACAGATGAACAAATGAAACGTACAGATGAAAAAATCAAACGTACGGAGGAATTGGTCGCCAGTTTGGCTGTTGCTCAACAAGAAAGCGCTCGAAAGCTAGATAAGCTCGCTGAGTTATATGGTAACGTGGGTAAAAATCAAGGCGATGTTGCAGAAGAGTTTTTCTTAAACAGCTTACTAAAAGATAATCACTTAGGCTCTGTTCATTTTGAGGATGTAGTCACCAATATGGGCAAACATCGCGGCCAAATCCAAGAAGAATATGATTTGGTGATGACCAATGGTGATGCCATTGGC
>CAILCX010000152.1 GCA_903832775.1 uncultured Methylobacter sp.
TAGTTGCCAGGTTTGTTTTTGAACGGTGCCAATTAATTCAAATCCCTCGGCTAAAACCGTTAAATCACCGCCCAACATCGCCTTAAAAACCTTACCAAAAGCCCCCGGCACCGCTTGCTCACCCTGCCCAGTCAAAAGTCTAGTCTCATTAACAAGCAATATTGATACAACCGGCGTCTGTGTTTTCCAGATAACGCCCTTGCTTTGATCATAGGTAAACGATCCTGTAGAAATTAAAGGTTTGTGTAAAATCTTAAGATGTTTTTGTTGTTCAAAATCGCCCTGGGTGATGGGTGTTTTTATCAGGCGCGCAGTGATTTGTGTAAACACATCCTCAGCGTAACTTTGATCGATTAATAGCATCAGTAGTAACAGGGATTTTAATAATACTTTAAGTATAACCAACTTAACACACATTCATTAGCTTCCAATTTAAGCATAACCATTCATTTATCATTTATATAATAATTAACAATAAAACTAAAATTATTTTCGGTAAATTTACCTACTATAAGCAATTTTTATGACTTCATATTTTTAGAAAATGGAGAAAAATTCTTATTTCTCAATTTTTTTAAATAACGGTTCAGTCAGGGTTTTTAACTTATTCGCTGTAGGGCCAAACTTGTCAAGTCTTCCACCGCCCCAACGGGCATCATAGATTGCTTGGCCAAGCAATGTCGAATTTTCGTAAACATTTAATTCTGCGTAAGATAAATACATGACAAGATCCCACCTCCAGTTTGCTGTATATTCAAGCTTTGTTTTACATTCAGAGTTACTATAGTCATCTACAATAAGAGTACTTATATTATGTTGTTCAATTTGTATTTTAAGTTCCGGCAAAAACCCATCCATTAAAACTTTTGGATTTCTTAAAATACAAAGACTGGATATTTTCGATTCAACAGGTTTTATCGTTGTAGATATTGAACACCCACTTAAAATCACAAAAATAAATGTTAATGTAATTTTTATTATTTTTTGTTTCATTATAGATTTCCTTATATAGTTGGTTATCATTCACGCACAATTTTTATCTTTAACTGAAAAAATCATAAATTAACCATTCCCAGTTTTTCAAACAAAATCTCCGGCGATTCAAAACACATTGATTTATTCAGCATATCAACCGCTACCTGAATACTATAGCCTTTGGTTAATCTTAAACCGGAATGTTTATCGGTGATCAGGTAATTAATTTTCAGACGATTTTCCCATTCGATTATTTCTGCACTTACCGTAATAATCTGCCCGAATATCGCTGGCCTTACATAGCGAATATTTAGTTCAATCACCGGCCATGCGTATCCGGATTCGAGCATTTGCGGATAGTTATAATCAATTTTTTCGAGCAGTGTACACCGCGCGATTTCAAAATACTTCACGTAATGCCCATGCCAGACCACTTCCATCATGTCGACATCATGGAAAGGGATTTGTAGATCAATTGATGTTTGGTGGAGTGTGGTCATTGTTATTTATTTTGGCGCATCGCATGGGTACGAGGTGTTATACAAATCCCAATGCTGTTTACTGGTTAACTCCAGGCACTGCCTGAGTTCTGCCTCCAAAGCCCGATCAGCCTTCAAAAACGGACTGTACACGCGTAAATCTTTAACGGTATTTTGCAAAGCCGGGCTTAAGGTTTCCAGATTACCCCGCAGTTCGACGCCTTGAACCACTGCAAGCAAGACAGCCACCGCAACCTGTTCGGTTAACTCCAAAATACGAATGCAATCGCGGGCGGCGATGGTGCCCATGCTGACTTTATCCTGATTATGACATTCGGTAGAACGGGAAAATACGCTGGCCGGCATGGTCAATTTGAGTGCTTCTGCGGTCCAGGCCGACACGGCTATTTGTAATGCCTTAAAACCGTGACTCAACAAAGCCTGTTCGCCGGTCGCACCGGAAAGATTAGCCGGCAAGCCCTGATTAAAATGGGTATCCATCAACTGCGCCATTTGTCGATCCATTAAATCTGCCAAATTGGCCACCGCAGTTTTAAGCGCATCCATCGCAAAAGCAATGTGTCCGCCGTAAAAATGACCGCCATGTAAAACGTGCTCGTTTTCGGCATCGATGATGGGATTGTCATTTGCGCTGTTTAATTCGGTTTCGATAAACTGCCGCAACCAGGGTAGAGAATCTTCCAGCACGCCAATAATATGCGGTGCGCAACGCAAGGAATAGCGATCCTGCAATCGGGTATCGTTGCGCGGCGCACTTTGCTGTAACTGCAAGTCCGAGCGTAATCGTTCCGCAACACGGTTTTGTCCGGGATGCGGTTTAACAGAAAACAGTTTCTCGTCAAAATGGTAGGCATTACCGTTTAAGGCTACCGAGGCCAGACTGGTGATGCGCGTCGTCAATTGCGATAAATACTCGGCGCGTTGATAGGCCAAACAGGCAATGCCAGTCATTGCAGCGGTGCCATTCATAATCGCCAAACCTTCTTTGGGTTTCAAGATTAAAGCTTGGATATCAAGTCGGGCAAAAACCTCCTGCGTCGCGATCCGCTGCCCCTCAAAAAACACCTCACGTTCACCAGCTAAAACCGCAGCGACATAAGACAAGGGCGTTAAGTCTCCACTGGCACCGACCGATCCTTCCTGCGGAATCATCGGCAGAATGTCCTGTTCCAACAACTTCGTCAATTGTTGTAATAAGCGGTAGCGAACTCCTGAATAGCCCCGCGCCAGACTGGTTAAACGCACCGCCAGAATGGCACGTGTTTGTTCTGCATCAAAATGCTTACCCAAGCCGCATCCATGGAACGTATAAAGCTGCCTGGGCAGTTGCTCGACCAGATTGAGCGGGATCGAGACTGTACAGGACTCGCCATAACCGGTCGTTACCCCGTAAACAAAACCTTCTTCTTTGAGCAAGGTATCGATAAAACGTGCGCCCTTATCTATCCGTTCAACAAAATCCGGCTTACAACTTAACACCGCAAAGTGTTGTTGCCTGGCTATTTGGCAGATAGCTTCGATGGTTAAGGGTTGACCATCGAAAAGCACGATATTTTTTTTACTCATACGCGCCAAAAGTCAAAAAAATTAAACCATTGTAAAGGCGCCAGCAAACAATACTGCTCAAGCCTATGCGCATAATTTTGTATCGTGCTTTGCATGGCTTGCTCACGCGTCTTTCTTGGAAAAGTCAGACTATCGCTGAAATGATCAAAATAAATTACTAGCCGTCCCTGTTGTTTTAGGCAAAACAGCGTGTAAACCGGACATTTAAGTAGTGAAGCCAGAATAAATGGACCTTGCGGGAACATCGCCTCATCACCCAAAAAGTTGACCCGACTCACACGAGGATGCAAACTGACCGGTGTTCTATCGGTGGCAATAATAACCAATTCACCGTTATCAACTTTATCGCTAAGCAATATTGAAGTGGCGGAGGTTATTTCTGTCACCTGAATCAGATTTAGCCCGCTGTTCTGATTGGTTTGCCTTAGCAAACTATTAAATTTTTCCGCATGTTTGGTGTGCACTAATACGTTAATCCGAAAACTGTCATCCAGATCGGCTATCACGCGACAAACTTCCAGATTACCCAAATGCGACCCCAACAAAACAGCGCCCCGGCCTTGTTTAAGCATATCCATCAAGCTGTCGCGCCCCTGATAATCAACATCAGCGAGCGACAAGGCACCCGACCAGGCCGCCAGCTTATCGATAATGGCATTGGCAAAACTGATAAAATGTCGGTAGCTGTCCCACAGAGTTCCGTTCAGATTCAAGGCAGGCTGAAATTTTGCAATACGTTTCAGGTAGTCAAGACTAGCGGCACGGCCCGACTTGTTGACCAACCAATAATAACTAACCACAGGATATAAAAAAAACTGCAACACGCTACGTCCAAACCATAAATACACGCGCAGTAAAAAGCGCATGCCCCAAACAACACTCCATTCCCCCATCTCTGACCAATGTTGGTTTTTTTTCATGATCCGTGTCTTTTAAGCAGTTGTGGGATACGCGTTAACATGCCAAAAAAAAGCTGGGCATGCGTTTTTGAGATTCGTACGTTGTCCTGCCATAACTTAAAATGCGAGACACCATCCATGGGATAATGGACCGCTGTCGGTATGTTTATCATTTTTAATCCTTGCCAATAAAGCCGCACCAAAATATCAATATCAAAATCCATGCGCCTAGCGATTTGTGTCGTCGCCGTTAATTGTTCAACCGCCGCCAAGGGATAAACACGAAAGCCGCACATGCCATCGGCCATCGAGGACGACAAGGTATTTATCACTATCCAAAGATTGGTAAAACGTCGTCCATACAAACGACCTTTAGGCACGGAAGCGTCAAAGATCGGTTGACCAAGAATCATTGCTTCGGGTTGTTGCCTTGCAGTTTCAAGAAAAACGGGAATATCGTTGATATCATGCTGCCCATCAGCGTCAATTTGCAGCGCGTGACTAAAACCCAGGGCATAAGCGGAAGTAAACCCATCAAGCATGGCAGCGCCTTTGCCTCCATTTTCTGATCGTGTTATTAAAGTCAGCCAAGACGATTCTGGCTCAACGCAGTCTGCAAGAGTTTGAGAACAAACATCGGAACTGCCATCATTGACCAATATTGTGGGAATGCAGAAATATTTTAGTCGGGCCAACACCACAGGAATGGCGTGTTCATGGTTGTAAACCGGGATTATGATACAAACCTTCATGCATTTCCCTCGTAAACCATACGTCCCGAACTGTATACCCCATGTTCGGAACTGAAATTAAAATACAATTTTGCCATATCGGCTTTCCAACTCAGTGTTAAAGTTAATTCGTCCCCTGGCTGGATCGTTTTCATAAATTTAACCGTCTCCAAACACGAAAACGGTTTGGCTATAGCAAAAAAAAGTTTACCGAAATACTCAGCCCAGGCCAGTTGTACCACACCCGGCAAAATTGGATACGCTGTAAAATGATCGGCAAAATAAAGTAAATCTTCGGAAACCTTGAGGCCAAGCACAATAGTCTCTTGATTAATTTCAAGATTAAGCACCTGAGGAAATTTTTTCCTCATTCCCTGGGCACATACCGGAACGAGTAACAGGCTTTTCAAAAGTTCCTGATCGACTTTGCCTTGAGTCGTTAATGGCATTGTATTGACCAACAACCATTTTTTGGGCAACAAGACTACTTCAAACCATGCAGACAAGGCGAAACGCAATTCTTTGAGCAATCCGTTTCTGCCGTGGTTTGTCTTGTACTCCAAACCTTGATCGTTCAATACCACCGCTACTGCAACCAAATCCCGGCTTTTGCTTATGACCAGCGCATGAGCCTCCGCTATCCAGAGCAATGCTTGCAAACGTTGCTCCAGCTCAGTCAGAGACAAACGCTTTTCTTCTATTTTAACAATGCGATCTGTTCGATCATGCAGCAGAAACCGGCCATCAATGAGTTGGGTGATTTGATCCTCTAATTGAAAATCCCCCACTAGCCCCGCTTTAACAAGTGGGGAACTTTCCAAATAAGGCGATTGCAACATCCAGTTTCCCTTATTGTTGGTTAAGCTCATACTAGAAAATAAGGTCCATTTATTAGTCTGCTGTCTCCAGCCGATACCCCCGGTCTCGGAACTGCCGTAAACCTCTATAACCGCCTGTCCACAACAATCCAGTATTTGTTGTTCGGCATGCTCCGGTAAAGCGCCACCGGAACTGAAAATTGCCTTTAAGTCTGCAATACCTTCCCAGGGCGACTGTTTATCCAGCCGTTTTAAATGTGCAGGACTGGCAATCCAATAGCTGGACTGCTGTTGAGCGGCATGAATCAAGGTTTCGGGATTGATAAAAGCCTGACTATGAAAACAACGTCCTGCCGACAACGGCCATAACACACGAAATAACAAACCATAAATATGCTGATGACTGACAGTTGCCAAAGCAACTGCATTTCCCAGTTGTTCGCCCCACAGTTTTTCAAGGGTTTTAATTTCAAGTTGAAACTGGTTTAAACATTTATTTATAGGTTTGGCTTGTCCTGTAGAACCGGAGGTAAAAATGACTAGCTGGCTGGCCTGAGCATTTAAGGGCGCTAAAGGCTGTATTGGAATAGCGGACGCCTGCAAACAGTAATCAAAACTTTGACCCGTTTGCCAGTCGCCCAGCAATTGACACTCTTGTGATAATTGTTCCAGCGTGCCGGGGCGATTATTTCCGGGCAGCCAGATTTGTTTACCCGCCTGTAATAACGAAAACAACAAAACGGCAAACGGATAAGCGTCTTCAGTAAACAAGGCATACCGTTGAAAAGGTTGTTCTGTAAATTGTTCAGTCCAGTGCTTAACCGAGTTTAAAAATTGTTGGGCTGAATAATACTGTCCAGCATGACAGGCAACAGGAATATCTTCTGGTCTTGGTGTTATTAAACAGTGTGACAGCGGTATCAGCTTAGTTAACATGCTGTTGGGATCTCAATCTAACCAGATACTCAACAGCAAATAAAAGTCCCATTAACACATAGGCTATCAGGCCATTATATAAACTCCAGACTTCCAGACTTGCCCAGACCGCCGTCACCCAGGCTGTAACACCATTAAATATAAAAAAACAACACCACACTTGCGTAACGCGGCGAGTATACATAACTCCTTCCGGGGGTAAATTCGGGTGCTGCAACCTCGCCAGACGTTCAATTAAACTGGGCGGAAAAAACAAACTCCAGGCAAAAATAAACAGCATCAGACCATTAACTAATACTGGATAAAGACGCAACGTGCCCAGTTCGTTACTCCACATTGAAAACACACAATAACCAATGCCTGCGAACAATAGCGGTGAACTCCAGTGCTTTTTTGAATAAGTGACAGCAAATCTCACCAGCAATAATACAATCAACAGTGCGGCAATTTTCCAAGGCTCTAAATATTGACTGCCGAAATAAACGGCTAAGGGATATAAAAATGTTGATAGTCCCAGAACGGCATTAACCAGCAGCTGCATATCAGGTGTTCAGCATTTTATAAACCGCCTCAACAACATCGCCTATAGTGCGTGTAGCTTTAAAATCTTCAGCGTTAATTGCTTTGCCCGTCATCTCTTTAAGTCTAACGATCATGTCTACTGCATCAATACTGTCGAAATCCAGATCTTCATAGAGTCGCGCTTCCAGCGTAATAGCCTGCTCATCGATTTCAAAAAGTTCGACCATGATTTCCTTGATGGCTGACAAAATTTGTTCGCGCTCTTGTATCATCATTACCTCAACTTTGCGTAGCTTGAATGAATTGAGCCAAGCTTGAAACCGAGGCAAAAATCTTCACCACGTCCTCCTTTTCAGCTTCGATTTTTACATTATATTTTTTACGAATTGCCAAACCTAATTCGAGTGCATCAATGGAATCCAGACCCAAACCGTCGTTAAACAAAGCAGCATGACTGTCTATATCCTCAACACTCAGGTCTTCCAGATCCAGCGTATCAATAATTAATTGTTTTAATTCATTTTCCATCGTGCTGAATAAGCTCTCTTTGTTGTGTAAAGTAATCTTGCAATTGTTGTGTAAAGCGGCGCACGCCTATCGATTTTGGTAAAGCTGCATAGGCCTCCAGCCCAATATCATCCCCAACTTGCATGACCAAGTGAAAACGACACGCCGGTATTTCGTACCATCGTTCGGCTTTTGTTAAGGTGCTGGGCGAACAAGACATTGTCACGGGTGTCACCACGGCATTTGCCTGCAAGGCAATGGCAGCTGCACCGCGCTGAAAAAGATACGGTTTTTCCGGTCGTGAGCGTGTTCCTTCCGGAAATATAATCATCGATCCGCCTGAGCGTAACCAAGCCACACAATCGGCTATCATCTGTTCTGGATCGCCATTACTGATGTATCCGGCATTAACTATCGGTCCACGCATGAACGGATTATGCCACAGCTTGGCCTTGACGATACAACTGGCCTGTTTAATACGACTAATCAAAAAGACAATATCAACCAGCGTTGGATGATTGGCTATGATTAACTGCCCAGGCCGATTCAGCTTGGACAGTCCCACGATTTCGTAAGTCATTACACCCAGTCTGTGCATTAAACCGATAAAAACATAAAAACTGAAACTGACTATTTTTTGCCCCCGGCTAACCCTGTGCAGACGAGTACCGGGTAAAAGTGATATCACCGGAAAGACAGTTATCCACAGTAAAAAACCGCCGACACCGAAACTGAAAAAACTTAATCCAGTCGCAAACAGTCGCCAGCAGAAGTCTAATTTAATACTTATATTTTTCGCCATTCCCAGCTATGTCTATGATTGCCAAGCTCCAACGCTTTATCGTCGGAAACAAGAAACTTCAAAAAAGCGAAAATTTGCAAAGCATGCTCTCCATCTTCTCGCGTCGCTACTGATCTGCAAAAGCGCAAAGGTGTACCGTTGCCCGTTAAAGAAACTTTTAAAACTAACGCACAAATCGCCGGTGCATTCAAAGCAAAGGGCAGTGAAGGATAAAAATCAGATAAGGGCTCATCATATAAAATCATTAATACTTCCTTATGATGTTCCTGCAAGAGACCCAAAGCCTCAAGAAAGGCAGGAGCAATACCATCCTGGCCTGAAGCCAACACGGTAATTTCTTGATGATTGTTATTAGCAATAGAAAATAACCCGGCTATCGCATTATGTACCGATAAGCTAAACGCTGTAGGCGAAACTTCATCAGCTTTATGCATATTTTTAAGCATCTCCAGAGATTTATTGACTTCTCCGTGTGCAGAACTAAAAACAATAGGTTTGGATCTATCCGAATCGGAAAAATTTTCTGTTGCTTTAAACACCGCCCGACCCAAGGGGCTCAATCTACGCAGCAGTTGCTTGGAAACCAATGTTGGCGAAACACTTTTAACTGATTGATCAAAAATCTGGTGGCCTAACCATTCCTGCCAAGCTTTGTGACTATCAGTTCCAGGAGCCCAGGCATTCCATTCTTGTACTACAAATTCAACTGCTCTCATAATTGCATTATAACAATCCAATTGTTTATTGACACATGTCAAAGCTAAAAGACAAAAACCGTAAGACTCAAACTTTAATATTGAGTTTTAAACTGTAAAATAAATAAAGCCCAATAACTAAAAATAGTACCTGATAATTTTAGTGATAACCGATTAAAAACCATTATTAAGGATACTTGCTATTATCATACTCCAAATCAAAAGTTAGATTTAGCTCGCGAGAAACGAGTCCCTAACTCACAAACCACACTCCATAAAATTACAAAAACAGCTAAAACCTAACTTTTGCCGTTAAATTATAAAGATATAAAATCAATGCCTTACAAAATAACCATCATTTTAATTGTTTTCTGTAGCCCGCCCCGTCCCATTTCTGAAGCATCCAGCCTTATTTCATGTCAAAATATACGTTTACTTTAAATGTATTAAATCGAGAACTGAAGTCTTTATGAAAATTGCCATTTTATCCCGCAACTCCAAACTTTACTCAACCACTCGATTGGTTAAAGCCGCTGAAGCGAGAGGTCATGAGGTACGGGTTCTGGATGTATTGCGTTGCTACATGAATATCACCTCGCATAATCCCTCGATACATTATCGTGGTGAAGACTTAATTGGCTTTGATGCAGTAATTCCAAGGATTGGAGCTTCAGTGACTTTTTATGGTACAGCCGTATTAAGACAATTTGAAATGATGAATGTTTTCCCCTTGAACGAATCAGTGGCCATTTCACGTTCGCGTGATAAATTAAGATCAACGCAACTACTGGCCAGAAAGGGCATTGGCCTTCCAGTTACCGGCTTTGCCAATAATCCTGATGATATTGAAGATTTAATCGCTCAAGTCGGTGGCGCTCCTCTGGTAATTAAACTACTCGAAGGAACACAAGGGATCGGTGTGGTATTGGCAGAAACTCACAACGCTGCAGAAAGTGTTATTCAGGCTTTTATGGGACTTAAAGCCAATATCATGGTACAAGAGTTCATCAAGGAAGCCGGTGGTAGCGACATCCGCTGTTTTGTGGTGGATGGTAAAGTCGTTGCCGCAATGAAACGGCAAGCCAATCCAGGAGAATTCCGTTCCAATCTTCATCGTGGCGGTTCCGCAGCTTTGGTGCGCTTAACCCCAGAGGAACGCTCTACGGCAGTTCGGGCCGCAAAAATCATGGGCTTGAATGTATGCGGTGTTGATTTGTTGCGCTCCAATCATGGCCCTGTCATCATGGAAGTTAATTCGTCGCCAGGATTACAAGGTATTGAAGCAGCCAGCGGCAAAGATGTTGCTGATTTAATTATTCAGTTTATTGAAAAACGCTTTGAAACACTGGAAATATCTAAAGACAAATCACCTTCCAGTGTAGATACAAGAACCCGAACCCGCGGTAAAGGTTAATCTTAAAACACCTTTCAATATTTTTTCGTACTCACTAATAAGAGACAAAACAATGTCCGACTTCAAAAAATATCAATGTTTAGAATGTGAATTCATCTATGATGAAGCCAAAGGCGACCCAAACAGCGGCTTTGCTCCCGGAACCCGCTGGGCAGATATTCCGGATAGTTGGTGTTGTCCGATCTGTGGAGCGCCAAAAAGTTATTTCAAAGTAATGGAATAATTATGCAGATTATTTGTTTTGCTGGTCACCCGTTAACTCAAATTATTACATAATGCCAAGCATTCGCTCTTGTCGAGAACTAAATCTTTAAGCAGCTCAGCATTGGATTAAGGGATATCATCAATGAAACAATACTTTTTTCCTGTCTGGATTTTTACCCAGCCCATTTTCTATAGCTTGGCCTTTCTTTGTGCGTTTGACGCAGTCGCTGCAAATACCTGGAGTTATCACCAGGAAAATGACCGCTTAAACAATCGCAGTTATAGCTTCGCCGAATCACCCATGCCTTCTCACGATCTTTATGATGACATCCGGTTGGAAGTATTGTGCAAAGACAATGTCCTACAAGTTATTCTCAATGCGGATAGCTTGATCGCTTCACAAGACAGTCTCTTTGATTTTGAATATCAAATTGACAAGAAAAAACCGGTTACGCTGTCCATGAGAACCTTCAAAGACTCCAAGCGTAGAGCTTATACTCAAGACCAAACCCGGCATATCGTTGACGAACTGTTAAGCGGCCAGACAGTCTTTATCCGTGTCAATACACTTATACGTAAAGTTTTATCAGCCGGCTTGCCCTTGGAAAATGCTTCTGAACCACTTCAAAAAGTTCTTGCCGATTGCGGACTAAGTTTAGCGAAAAATCCACCTGCTGAAACCGCTTACAGTCTGAGTGATTTTGAAAAAGAATTAAACAATCTATCTTCAGAGCAACAATTACAAGTACTTAAGAAAATCAAACAAATTATCATGGAAACACAAAAAGCGCTTCCATCTGATAAATAAGTATAATCAACTAAACTCTTAAACGCTTAACTGGCCGAAAAAATCACAATGAAATCACATCCTATTTTTGATTATCCACTTTTTGCCCTTGGTTTTAGAGCCTTCTTTCTCTTGGCAGGACTTGCAGCACTCGTACTTATTGTGTTTTGGAATGCCCTGTTCAGTGGTTCCTTAACAACGGAACATTATTTTTCTTACAATTATTGGCATGCCCATGAAATGCTGTTAGGTTATGCCGTTGCCGTCATTTCGGGTTTTTTATTAACCGCAGTAAAAAACTGGACCGGAAAACCAACTATAACGGGAGATCAACTGGCTAGTTTATGTTTGTTATGGCTCTATGGCCGCCTTCTACCCTTTTATTCAGGTATGTTGCCTGACTTACTAATTGCACTGGTTGATTTTGCTTTTTTACCCGCTTTGGCCTATCAAGTCAGCAAACCCATCTTTGAAGCAAAACAGTATAAAAATCTTTTTTTTATAGGTTTGTTACTACTGTTAATGCTGGGGAACGGTCTAATCCATGCAGAAATGCTCGGAGTACTGGACAACTCTGCGGCAACCGGCATTCAATTGGTCGTTGCAACCATCATTGTGTTGATTCTCATCATCGCAGGACGGGTATTTCCCTTTTTCACCGAGCGCGGAATACCTGGGACGCTGATTATCAAAAACCCTATATTGGACATAGTTTCAGTAGCCTCCGCTGTTGTCGTGTTTTCTCTGCAATTAATTGATGTTTCAGGACACCTGCTGGCCCTGGCAGCATGTATTGCTGTTGTTGCCAATTTCGCCAGATTATCTGGCTGGTATGTGAAACGCATCTGGTATGTCCCTTTGTTATGGGTGCTTTATATTGGCTATACCTGGATAATTTCAGGTTTTATCTTGACAGTCTTATCAGCTTATCAAGTGGTACAAACATCGCTGGCATTACATGCTTTTACTGTCGGTGGTATCGGTGTTCTAACCCTGGGCATGATGGCGCGAGTTTCACTTGGCCACACGGGTTATTCACTGAAAGCTTCCAATGCAATAGCCATCGCCTTCATTTTACTTAATATTGCAGCACTTTTTCGGGTCCTTTTACCCATTGCGATGCCAGCCTGGTATGAATCTTTAATCTATATTTCAACGCTTTCCTGGCTTGCAGCCTTTTCCTTGTTCATTTTTATTTATGGACCAATCTTGACCCGCGCAAGAATCGATGGTCAGGACGGTTAAATGCTTTCAAGGCTTGATGGTATTGTTGAACTGGTCACCAGTTCCCTGGTTTTATTTTCCAGCATTGGTATTTTTGTACTGACCCTGAATGCTCGTTATACCCATGCTATTAGTCGGGTCAGAGAGCTTTACGAAGAAATGAAAACCAGTGCAAATGCTAAAAAACTGGAAAAAGAACTCACGTCCATGGTGTATAGGTGTCATGTGCTTAAATGGAGTTTCGCCCTCTTATTATGCAGTTCTTTAAGCAGTGGCGTATTCATGCTGGGCTCAATAGCTTTAAGATTTACCGATAAAGTCAGTGCTGAAATTTTGATTTTATTTGTAGTTGTCAGTGTTTTATTTATCTTTAGCTCAATGGCTTGCCTGTTTATTGACGTACTCGTCTCTTTAAGAGCTACCCTGATTCACATTGGCAAAATTAAATAGTCATAGCCATGATTTAAATAGCTTTTCAATCGAGCCATATGTTTTTCATTTTTTCATGTTGTACGCCATGAAATTCAACCTTATTTCATGCGAAGACTTATGCAGCGATTAAAAATACCTTGTCCCCAAACCTTTATTTAAGTGAAAGGAGTCATTCCCATGAAAGTATTATTAACTTTATTCTCCTTGTGTTTACTCGTTTTAAATGCATGCGTTAGCACTGATAATGCTGATTTACGTAACGTTTCCCAACCAGATAAATCAGTTGATTTATCACCCGCTGTCTCCGGTAAACCAATTGATATCGTTGTTTATAGAAGTCCTACCTGCGGTTGCTGTGAAAAGTGGCAGGCACATTTGAAAAAAAACAATTTTAATATAAAAGAAATTCGTACAAGCCAAATGCCAGCGATAAGAGATAAATATGGCGTACCGCAAGAAATGGCATCTTGTCACACTGCGCTGGTCGAGGGTTATGTTGTTGAAGGCCATGTACCGGCCAATGAGATTAAAGCTTTATTGGAAACAAAGCCTAAAGTGGTCGGGATCGCAATTCCCTCTATGCCATTCGGAACCCCGGGCATGGAAATGGGTGATGATAAGGACGCCTATGAAATTATAGGCTTTGATCGTGAAAAACATTATCAGGTATTAAAAAGCATCAAAGGCAACTGACTGTTTATTTTAAAAGTATTGAACACTGTCGTTCTGACTAATCAAAAAATAGTGGGTTTATTTTAAGTTCGAGGGTTGGGCGCCAGCTAAACTTCTTTTATGGTTTTTAGTCTGGTGTCAGCACACCCTATGGGCTACTCAGACTCCTACCCCGACCATTTCTGCTCATATTCGCCTTATTGAAAGCCCTGATTAACAATAGCGATGCTCAAGTTTGGCTGGATAATGTTGCAGCACGCAGCTAGAAAAGGATATCTCCGCCACTGAGTCTTCCAGTGGCGCTATTGGAAGACTCAGTACAAATGGATGCAAGCCACGGCTATCATAGCTTCCAGAGGTGCCTGAATTATTGGACATTCCAATGGCGCCACTCGAAGTTCTAATGGCCCCACTGGAAGGTCCAGTGGGGCTACTGAAGCTTCCAGTGGCGCTACTGAACCGTTCAAACTCCCGCTTGAACTTTAAAAACCAAACATTAGAAATCAGAAGAACTTCCTTAGATTTTAAAACGAGCTCAACAAGACCCTTCCCTTTCCCATGCTAAGACAGATCATAACTACTAAGCAGTCCATCATACCCAGGTCTACTTCCGGCGTAGTCACAAGGTTTTTTCCATAACCATCAACTCATCGCCAAAGCCAGAGCCTCGGCAACTTTAATGCCATCGACCGCCGCCGACAAAATTCCGCCTGCATAGCCTGCACCCTCCCCTGCTGGATACAGTCCTTTAACATTCATGCTTTGAAAATGTTCGTTACGCTTGATACGAATTGGCGACGAGGTACGGGTTTCAACACCGGTTAATACCGCGTCATTCATCGCAAAGCCTTTTATTTTTTTATCAAATGCAGGCAACGCTTCGCGGATCGCAGTGATTGCGTAATCTGGCAAGGCTGAATTTAAATCACCCAAATGAACGCCCGGTGTATAAGAAGGCTGCACGGTGCCCAACACTGAAGACGGACGGTTGGCAAGAAAATCACCTACCAGTTGCCCCGGCGCTTCATACGTTTCTCCGCCCAGCTTAAAAGCACGCGCTTCCAGACTGCGTTGAAAATCAATGCCTGCCAAGGGATGGCCAGGATAATCTTCAGGGGTAATACCAACCACGATGCCACTATTGGCGTTACGCTCATTTCTGGAATATTGGCTCATGCCATTAGTCACCACATGTCCTGCTTCCGAAGTTGCGGCGACCACGGTGCCACCGGGGCACATGCAAAAACTGTAAACAGAACGTCCGTTTTTGCAATGATGCACCAACTTGTAATCGGCTGCGCCCAACAAGGGATGTCCGGCTTGGCTGCCCCAACGACATTTATCGATCATTGATTGCGGATGTTCGATACGAAAGCCTATCGAAAAGGGTTTGGCTTCAATATAAACACCACGGTCATAAAGCATTTTAAAGGTATCGCGCGCACTATGGCCAACTGCCAAAACCACATGTTCGCAAGCAATGGTTTCACCGCCGTTAATAACCACGCCGCGCACCTGGCCGTTATCCAGCAGAATATCGTCAACGCGGCTTTGGAAACGTATTTCACCACCTAAAGACTCGATGGTAGCGCGAATATTTTCGACCACCGTGACCAATCTAAAAGTACCGATATGAGGTTTGCCAACATAAAGAATTTCATCCGGCGCACCAGCTTTAACAAATTCCGTTAGCACTTTGCGGCCATAATGATTAGGGTCTTTTATCTGGGTATAGAGTTTACCATCCGAAAAAGTACCGGCACCACCTTCGCCAAACTGTACATTGGATTCAGGATTAAACACGCCTTTACGCCAAAGCCCAAAAGTATCTTTGGTGCGTTCCCGTACTTCTTTGCCGCGCTCCAAAATGATTGGCCGAAAACCCATTTGCGCCAAAATCAATCCGGCAAACAAACCACAAGGGCCGGTACCGATAATGACTGGTCGCTGCAACAACTTTCCTTGTGCCTTGGTTACAAAATGATAGGCACAGCTTGGCGTTAAAGAAATGTGTGGGTCATCTGCCAAACGCTTGGTAATTTCTTGTTCGTTAGTCGTTTCAACATCAACCGTATAAACCAGCAAAACACCATTACGTTTTCGTGCATCAAAACCCTGGCGGAATATCTTATAACTAACGAGTTGTTCGGCATTGATACCAAGTCGTGCAAGTAAGGCATTTTTCAGATTGTCAGAGTGATCGAGGGGGAGTTTAAGTTCGGTAATTCTTAACATAAATATAGTCCGCTGGGTTCTTGTTATAGAACCCTTTGTTTTGCTGGTAACAGTGTAAAAGTTTATCATTTTACCTTAATTGAAAGCCGAACATGATTTTCACGCAGGAAAGGAGCAAAACAATGGCAATTGGTAAACTTATGACAGGGCTAGGCGTTGTATTGGTATTGATAGGGTTGATTGTTAGTTATGCACCCTGGCTGTTTAACTGGTTTGGCAAATTACCGGGCGACATACGTATTGAAGATGAACAGCGCTTTATTTTTATGCCAATCACCTCCATGCTGGTTATAAGCATCGTCTTAACCCTAATTGTGAATCTGTTTTTTCGCAAATAATAGCATGTAAAATCAACTACAAACTGTAACCTCGCCAGCCATAATAGGCGATATAACAATAACAAAGTACCGGAATAAAAAACGCCAGTTGTATGCCAATCTGATCAGCAAACAAGCCTTGTAACACAGGAAGCAGGGCGCCACCAACAATCGCTGCGCATAAAATTCCAGAGCCCTGCCCCGTGTGCCTTCCCAGACCGCTCACGGCAAGTGAAAAAATAGTCGGGAACATAATCGAGTTAAACAGCCCTACGGCAAGTATCGTCCACATCACTAACTGACCGCTGCCAACAATAGTTATCAAAACCAGTAAGGCCCCCATTAATGCGTTAAAGGTCAATACTTTGTTTGGCTGTATTTCTTGCATGACTGCCGCGCCGATAAAACGTCCAAGCATGGCGCCACCCCAATAAAACGACACATACTTTCCTGCCTCCTGTTCCGCCAAACCCGCAATTGAAGGCTCACCCAGAAAATTAATCAAAAAACTGCCTATAGACACTTCGCCGCCTACATAAACAAAAATACCGATTGCCCCCAAAATCAGGTGTTTATAACACCACGCACTATCATGAAGCGGTTCTTTATCAGCTGAAATTTGAGTTTCGGGAGCTTTAATGTCGGGCAACTTGATCACAGCAAAAACCACCGCTATAAAAAACAAAACCGCAGCCAGCAATAAATAGGGATTTTGCACAGCCGCAGCTTGAGCTGTCTGATAAACCGAAAGCTCATCAGCATTGAGCAGATTAACTTCAGCTACCGATTTAACAGCCGTATCCAGTATAAATAATGCGCCCAGAAAAGGGGCGATGGTTGTACCCAGCGAATTAAAAGCCTGAGTCAGGGTTAAGCGACTGGAAGCAGTTTCAGGTTTACCTAAAATAGTGACATAGGGATTTGCTGCAACCTGTAATAAAGTAATACCGGAAGCCAACACAAAAAAAGCGGCTAAAAATAAAGGATAAGAATGTAATCCAGCCGCCGGATAAAACAACAAACAGCCTATTCCGGCAATGGCCAAGCCGGCAATAATACCGCCTTTGTAATTAATTTTTTCGACCAGATAGCCACTGGGAACAGACACCACAAAATAAGCGGTAAAAAAACAAAACTGAATCATCATTGCTTCGGTGTAATTCAGGGTAAACACCGATTTTAAATGAGGAATCAAAATATCATTTAAACTGGTGATAAACCCCCAGATAAAGAACAATGAGGTCAACAAAGTCAGCGAACCTGTATATTGTAGTTTATCGACGTTTTTTGCCAGGTTATCAATATGAATCATAATGTTATCGTCATCAGATTAAGGTAGAATGGATAGAACGCAGTGAAACCCATCATTAAAGTGAGTGATGGGTTTCGCGTTGCTCAACCTATGATTTATTGTTTTATTACGGTGAAGCTAACAATTTCATTGCCCACCAGCACTTTAAAATCGCCAGGTTCCACAACCCGTTTCATATCAATACCAATAAAAGACAAATCCTGTGGCGTTAAGGTAAAGCTTAAAGCTTGAGTTTGACCCGGATTTAACTCGATTTTTTTAAATGCTTTTAACTGTTTATTAGGCCGCGTTACCGACGCAGCAACATCATTGATATAAACCAATACCGCTTCCTTGCCAGTTAACGTGCCGGTATTTTTGACATTAACGGACACAGTAATATTTTCACCAAGCTTGATTTTATCTTTATCCAGCTTTAAACCACTGGTTTCAAAAGTTGTATAACTTAAACCATGGCCAAACGGATACAGCGGGTTATAAGTATTGCCTTCAAACGATTCAATGGGTTTGAAATCATAAGAGGTATAGCCATTGGTGTTGCGCGGATAAGAAATCGGCAGTTTGCCATCAGGGTTGTAATCGCCAAACAAAATATCGGCAATGGCTTCACCGCCTTCCATACCCGGCAAAAACCCTAAAATAACACCTGAAGCCTGTTCCGCAATCTGCGTAATAATACGTGGTCGACCGCCCAAGGTTAGCAAAATAACCGGTTTTCGAGTTGCAAGCGCAGCCTGCGCCAGCTCGATTTGCGACTGCTCAAGATTTAACGATTCGATATTGCCCGGGGTTTCAGTATAAGTGTGCTCTCCCAAACTGAGTAAAATAACATCATGGTTTTTGGCTTCTTCGACTAACTTTTGATGATCAATTTTGGCATCAAAAGATTCACCACCCAAATAAGTCACTTTCCCGGTGGCTTTGTTTTGTATCGCCTTCAAAACCGTCAGTTTTTCCTGGGGATATAAATGCTCAGCTGCACCCTGCCAGGTAATTGTCCAGCCACCATTCATGACACTCAACAAATTAGCGGTTGGACCGGCCACCAAAATATTGGCGGCTTTTTTTAACGGCAGGATGTTATGGTCGTTTTTAGCTAGCACTATCGACTCGCGAGCCGCCTGCCGATTGGTTGCTATCGCTTCAGCCGTGGCAAAATTTCCGGCAATGTCCAGTAAAGGTTTGGGCTCAAATAAACCGGCTTGATACTTGACGGTTAATATTCTGGAAACCGCTTCATCAATCCGCGATAACGGCACTTCACCTGCATTAACCAGTTCAATCAACAAGTCATAAAAAGAAAAATCGAACGGCACCATGCTCATGTCAATGCCGGCCATGACCGCAATTTTTACTGCTTCTTTTTCTGACGCCGCCATTTTATCGCGAGTGTAAAGGCGTTTAATGTCTTCCCAATCAGACACCGTAAAACCTTTAAAACCCAATTCACCACGTAAAATCGTGGTCAGATAATGATGATTGGCATGCCCCGGAATGCCATCAACTTCGGCAGAATTAACCATCACGGTCGGCGATCCTGCGTTGATACCTGCCGCGAAAGTTGGCAGAAAATATTCGCGCAACGCTCTTTCGCCTATCCAGGCCGGTGTCCGATCCTTACCGTTAAGCGGGTAACTGTAACCGACATAATGTTTTAAACAAGTCGGTGCTTTATTGGCTGCTGAAAAATCATCACCTTGATGACCTTTAATATAAGACGTGCCCATAACCGTCGCCAAATGCACGTCTTCGCCGAATGTTTCCCATAAACGGGGCCACAGCGGCTGACGACCGATATCCATCACCGTAGAAAAATTCCATTGTAAGCCCGAAGCGCGCACTTCTCTGGCAGTGATTTCGCCTTCTTTAAACGCCAGATCAGCGTTAAACGTTGCCGCCATGTTAATGGCCTGCGGAAACAACACCGAGTTTTGTGTATAAGTCGCACCATGAATCGCGTCTATCCCATAAATAACCGGAATTTTCAAGCGCGTTTTAGCAGCCGCATCCTGAACGGTACGGGTCATTTTTCGCCATATTTCGATCGATTGCGCCTTGTTGTCGGGAGTAAACGGCGTGTTTAAAATTGAACCGACATGATGCTTTGCAACAGCGTCTTCCAATTTGACCGGATCAATTTGATCATCGGCATTTTGCTCTTTGGGAACGCCAATCACAGTGAAATCAACTTGCGTCATCTGCCCCACTTTTTCTTCAAGCGTCATTTGGGACAGCAGTTTTTGGACTTTATTTTCTATTTCTTGTGCACTCACAGAACGCCCCGACAGGATAGATAAGATTAGGAGGGAAAAAATATATATTTTTTGCAACTTGATATTCTTCGTTTATTGTTAAGCGTAGGTTTACGCGTGTATGCTGATGTTGCGCTATTTTAAGCTGTAGCATGGTGTTTCTACAAATTAACCAAACTCCACTTGGGACTTCAAAGCCAGCTTTATACAAGTTGCGTTGTGCGAACACAGTCAGACATATTTAATTTAACTTTTACGCCATTGCTAATTCCGACTTTCGTGGCTTTTAAAATCAAGTATGTTATTTTGTTACCCTTGCCAAGAACAATATCTCCAAAACAATGTTAAAAAAAAATCGACTGCTCAGTTTATTACTGATAATACTCGCCCTAACCGGCTGTAACAAAACCATCACTACCGCGCCAAACATTACTTTTGACACGATCACCGGTCAGAAAATCTCACTAAATGAATTACGTGGCAAACCGGTTATCGTCACATTTTGGGCAACCGACTGCGCTTCCTGTATTGAAGAAATCCCCGCCTTAATCAGCTTTTTTAAGCAATATCATCAATCAGGACTTGAAATCATTGCGGTGGCGATGAATTACGATCCGCCCAACCACGTCATTGACATGACTAAAGACAAGCAACTGCCCTACAATGTGGCGCTAGACTTAACATCCGATGTTGCACAGGCTTTTGGTGGAGTGATGTTTACACCCAGCACCTTTATAATTGCCCCGGATGGTTCGGTTGTTAAAAAACAAATCGGACTTTTTGATTTAGACAAAATGAACACTCTTATCAACTCACTACTAAAAGGCTGACCCATGCTCTGGCTAAAAGCGTTACATCTGATTTTTATGGTCACCTGGTTTGCCGGGCTTTTTTATCTGCCACGCCTTTATGTTTATCATGCAATGAGCGATGATGAGATCAGCAATGAGCGTTTTAAAGTGATGGAACGTAAACTGTTCTACGGTATTATGACACCGGGCATGATTGTAACTTTTATCTTCGGTATCTGGATGCTGGTTGCTTATGATTGGGCAATTTATGCAACTGCAGGTTGGCTGCATGCAAAACTGGCACTATTGGCATTGTCGGTGATTTATCATTATTTTTGCTATGTTTGGCTACTGGAATTCAAGCATGATCGCAATCAGCGCAGCCATGTTTATTATCGTTGGATGAATGAAGTTCCGGTTTTATTTCTGGTCGGTATTATCATTCTCGCAGTTGTAAAACCTTTCTAACCCAACAATTTTACAAGAAAAAATGAATCTATCCGATTTTACCCATAACGCCTACTTTGCCAGCCTCTCAGGTGGCTTGCTCATCGGCTTAGCCGCTGCAATGCTGGTATTGCTAAATGGACGAATAGCAGGTATCAGCGGTATTTTAGGGGGCTTAACCCAAGCCAAAAAAGGCGATAAAAGCTGGCGAATCCTGTTTTTGCTTGGTTTGGTTACAGCTCCTTTTGTTTATCGCATCAGTTTTGGTCTGCCCGCAGTGACTATCGAAGCTGAAAATATCGCGTTGATCATAGCAGGTCTTCTGGTGGGAATCGGCACTCGCTATGCTTCCGGCTGCACCAGCGGCCATGGTGTTTGTGGTATTTCGCGTGGTTCGCTACGCTCAATTGTCGCCACGCTGACCTTCATGACAGCCGGTTTTATTACCGTCTATCTGACACGTCACCTCCTGGGGCTTTAAACATGTTAAATCTTAACGCATTTTTTGTTGGCCTGATCTTCGGCTTGGGCCTGATTATTTCAGGCATGACCAATCCGGCTAAAGTACTCGGCTTTCTGGATTTGGCCGGGGCCTGGGATCCATCACTGGCATTCGTGATGGGCGGCGCTATCCTGATAGGCTCAGGGAGTTTTGCGTTGGCCAAAAAACGTAAACGCAGCTTTTTGGGCGCAGCCATGAAAATACCTTCTACAACCCGACTGGATAAACGACTTGTGCTGGGTAGCTTGACTTTTGGCGTAGGCTGGGGAATTGCAGGCTTTTGCCCAGGACCTGCCATTGTGAGTGCCGCAGCCGGAGAACCCAAAGCCTGGTTATTTGTTGTGGCCATGTGCGTAGGAATGGCTTTGTACAGCCTTATTGAACTTCGCCATAAATAATTCAATCAGTCACGCTGATCACATAAACTTTAATCTTATTCAGAAACCCATTCATACAGCTCAGTCAAGGTCGCATCACATTGGCAGCAGCTTGTGCCGCAGGATGCCGTCATCGGCACTTTGCGAACCTTACCCTTACTGATCCACTTTCCCAGCATTCCTCTTAATGCATCGGCATCCATATTAAAATGCACGATCAAATCGGCCAGAGCAACGCGATGCTGCGCTTTCAAATAGGTTCTTAAATCAGACAGGATCACTTAAAGTCTCCGAATTTTGTTTTACGCCGACTAAATCGGCATTTTTACCCAGTAACCACAAGCCAAGTAATACCAATAAAAATGCACTAAGCAAGCCGGTTATACAAACAAAGGAATAGTCAGGATGCTGGCTGTAGGTCATCGCCTGATAAAACACAGTTGCGGTCATGTAGGCAATGCCGGTCGTCCAGAACACGACAAAAACAGTCCAGTTCAAATTAGTCTCACGAAATATTGCCGCCGTTGCCGCAACACAAGGTGCGTAAAGTAAAATAAACAGCAAATAGGCAAAAGCGCCAGCCTGTCCATCGAAACTTTGCTGCATGGCGGCAAAAGTACCTGCATTAACTTCCTGTTCAGAAGCCGCTGCGGCTATATCGCTTAAGCTACCAATATTCAAACCCAAGGGATCCAAAAAGTTATCAGCCACGGCTTTAATGTTTTTAGGTACCGTTAGACAAGCCGCAATCAAAGCCTGCTCAAGATCAAACTCGGTTTTTTTGGCAGCGCTTGTGTCGGTTGCTGAAAACTGACTATATAAGGCATCCAGCGTTCCTACCACGGCTTCTTTGGCTAAAACGCCGGTAAAAATCCCTACGGTTGCCGGCCAATTATCTTTGACGATGCCCATAGGTTTAAAAACAGGCGTCAAACTTCGACCGATTTCACTCAATACCGATTTATTACTATTTTCCTGACCAAAACTGCCATCTGTACCCCAGGCATTCAAAAAGTTTAACACTAACACCATAGGTATGATGACCTTACCGGCGTTGATCAAAAAAGACTTGAGTCTATCCCAAGTTCTTATAAAAACCCCTCTAAAAGTCGGCATGTGATAAGCCGGCAATTCCATGATGAAGGGCGCTGATTCTCCCTTAAACAAGGTATGACGCATGATTAATCCAGTCAAAACAGCAACCGCAATACCCAGCAAATACAAACCAAACACCAGGTTCTGGCCGCCAACAGGAAAAAATGCCGCCGCAAATAAGGCATAAACCGGCAATCTTGCACCACAAGACATGAAGGGGTTCATCAGATTGGTTAAAATTCTGTCACGCTGATTTTCCAAGGTTCGTGTCGCCATAATCGCCGGAACATTACAGCCAAAACCAACAATCATCGGCACGAAAGATTTACCCGGCAAGCCGATCATGCGCATGAATCGATCCATGACGAACGCTGCCCTCGCCATATAACCGGAATCTTCCAAGGCCGACAAAAACATAAACAAAAACCCAACAATGGGAATAAAGGTAGCGACCACCTGTATGCCGCCACCCAAACCTTTGGTAATCAGCACCACCAGCCATTGCGGCAAATTAAGGGCACTCAGCAACAAACCCAAGCCATCAATTAATAAAGCGCCTGTAATCTGATCAAAAAAATCAACAAAAGCACTGCCAATGTTAATGGTAAACATAAACATGGCATACATCACTAACAGAAAAACGGGTATGCCTAGAAAACGATTCAACACAATGCTGTCAATTTTATCGGTAGTGTGTCGATTAATTTCGCTTAACTTGCAAACTGCGCCTTGGGTAAGTTGATTAACAAAACCATAGCGTGCATCCGCAGCCAGTATGTCTATTTCATCATCCGTTTCAGCTTCGACCTGCCGTTGTAACTTGGCTGCGGCAGACAATACGGCAGCTCCGGCAAGCTGCCTGGCCAACGTATCATCTTCAAGTAAACGTATGGCCAGCCAGCGAAGATCGCATTGATGTTGCTGGGCAGCTTCAACAAGCAACGGTGAAATATCAGCAATAGCTTGTTCCAAAGGCGCAATATAGTTAATAGTTAAAGATGGAGTCGGCTTGGTGATAGCCGCTTTATTAATGGCCGTCTTTAAGAAATTGATACCACTTTTGGTTGAGGCGCTAATCGGAATAACCGGGCAATCCAAAAGCCGCTCAAGATATTCAACATCAATTTTAATGCCCCTTTGTTTAACGGCATCCATCATATTAAGTACCAAGATCATCGGCACTCGCATTTCAATCAGTTGTGAACTTAAATAAAGATTCCGCTCAATATTAGACGCATCAACAATATTAATGATTAGATCAGCCTGTTTGGAAGCGACATAATCACGGGCCACTTTTTCATCCAGTGAAACCTGATCATCAGCAGCTTCCAAAGAATAAGTGCCGGGTAAGTCAACCAGTTCAATAAGCTTGTTTTCAAAGCTGTATTCACCGGTTTTTTTTTCGACGGTAACGCCCGGCCAGTTGCCTACATGCTGTCTTGCGCCAGTCAGTGCATTAAATAATGTCGTTTTTCCACAATTCGGATTGCCAACAACGCCAACTGTAAAATCAGTTTTCATTATAATTTCTCTATCATCAATATTGCCGCTTCATCCTTGCGCAAGGTTAACGAAAATCCGCGTAACTTAATTTCAACGGGATCACCCATCGGAGCGAAACGAGTCACGCGAAACTCGGTTCCTGGCGTTAACCCCATAGCTAACAAACGCTTACGATAAGCCTTACCGGATTGTTCAAAGCCAACTATTTTTCCTGAATCACCCGCAGCCAGATTTTTTAGGCTAATTATCATAATTTAAGCAGTGTAATAAAGTTCATCAAAACCAAGCACTCCCAGAGTTTTCAACAATCATTCTCATTTGAGATGACTATATCATAATAATAAGGGGTTTCTGTATTTATTAGATGATGCTTTTTACTTATTCCAAAAGACAATCTATGGTCACGTTAATAAAAACTGACTTAAAAAAGTAAATAGGCAATATAACTATAAGGAATGTGTCGATTTTTATCTAAAGTACAGCCTACGCAGCTAAAAAGCCAGAGGTGTATATTAAAAGATACCGGCAGTAACAATATTTAGGATTTGAAATCCTATCGTGCTGTTCAATAGGCAGTCATCCAATCAAACAGCAAAGTTAGAACCGCCTGTAAATATTGTGACCGTTGCTTCTAATGAATCTATGTCTTTAACATAATCTTCATACCTGATGGCTTTGTTCACTGAAACTATATTTTTGTTCCTCATTATCTTAACAAAGAAAAAACCCATACCAATCAATATAAACGCAAAAATAATTGATATGAAAGCTTAGTTGGACGTTTCAATAACTATTGCTTGAAGTGTTACGCCAATGATCCGATTTCGATTATCTAAAAAGCGCTGCCCCTCCTAGTTATCAGCTACCAAAACACCCATATACCATTTCTGTCATATAGCCTGGCATGCTTCTATTTTTCCAATGCGGTATTTTTCATTTATTGTATTTTTAAAAGACCCTCGCACGCTTTTTTAAGGCGCATCTACTTTAAGTTTTTCATATAACATACTGAAAAACAATAAATAATTAAATTATTGGATTTTCTTTGGTGTAGTTAGCAAAAAATCCGTTGTTTCAAGAAAGTTACAGTTCAATTAATGCCATTTTTATTGGGCACTGAAAATCAGTCATTACTATAAAAATTATCGCATATTAATATAAATTATTGATTTAAATATATCTTTTTAATTAATTAGCCTTCTGATTTTTATTGTCGAGTGGCTGACTGGTGCTAATGAATGCCTGCATAACCTTGTATTTTATTAGGTTAGCCGTTTATATGTGTATCAAAAATATTACAGTTCTATCTCAGGTTTTACGCTTATGGAGAGGTGGTTGTATCAAAAATATTACAGTCCTAGTTGATAAGCTGTTGTCGATTTCATTACAAAAATAGGATTGTTAATTAAAAACATAGACTTAGTAATGTTGGCACTCCACTTGCTTAATGCTGAGTATGGCGGAATAAAAGCTTCAGAAGGCTTTTAACATATTTCTAAGTTAGCCCCCTGTATATGGATAAAGATTCAAAGACGCATTAAATAAAGAGTAATTGGCCACGAGTAGCCACTGCTTAACAGATATGGATTGAAAGCTTGGAATTTTAGATAAAGATATTTTGCATTAACATTTTTAATCATTACTTTTTTTAATTAGGAAGAAATTTATTATGAAAACAATCA
>CAILCX010000153.1 GCA_903832775.1 uncultured Methylobacter sp.
AGCGCTCAGTCTGATGCAGATGGATTTGGTTATCTTGGACGAATTGGGTTATCTGCCCTTTTCACAGGTCGGTGGCGCACTGCTATTCCATTTGCTATCCAAACTCTACGAACGGACCAGCGTCATTATTACGACCAATTTGGTTGGAATTTGAAAAGTGTTCAATCGGAGTCATCGCTCACCTCCGTGATCTGGTCGTATCTCTCCAGTTTGTGGGCCTGAACCGGCGTGTCGCGCTCTTGCACATGGCTGGGCAAAGCTATTTCGACCGGTTGCGGCAACTCACGCGCCTCGCGTCGGTGTTGCAGGGCCATGCGTACCGCATTCGAATGACAACCGATCTTTCACAACAGTTTTTTGGTAATTAACCGGTATTAAAAATAATTATACCGAAATTAGTCTGTGGGTAGATTTATCGCTTTGGGTTGAGCCGTCGGCACCATAGGTATTTGAAAATTCACTTTTACCTTTTAATATGTCTAGTGACCGTTTGGTATGACGGGATAAAAGCTCAATGCCTGCACCATTTTGTTCGTTTAGGTTTCTGCATTCTCCGCAAACAAGCATGAGTTGTACCCAGTTGCCTACTGTTTCGGATATTTTCAATCCTGCTGCTTCACCGCGTTTAAAATATTCTTTGATGCTTTCTTGGTCGTTAAGTAAGTTTTCTGTTGCCAGGACTTGAGTTAGTTGACCGTTGAACTGTTCAAGTTGCAAAGCCAGTTGTCTTTTAGTAGCTGCGATATTGTTAATCACTTCCGATTCTTGCGTATTTTTTAAGCTTTCAGCCTCACGGTTAAGTTCGCCAAGAAGTTCTGTCGCCAATTGTAGGGCATTAATGACAAGTTGTTCAGTAATCGGAAATGTTTTTTCTATCATAAAATAATTAGCTGATTTTATTGGGGCATTGATTTCTCAAATTGAACCATCTTCTTGGCAATTTGTGCTGCATTAATCGAATAACTTCCATCGGCAAGTGCTTTTTTAATGGAGTTTACCCGGTCAATATCCACAGGCAAACTTGTGGATGGACCAACGGTCTTTTTTATTTCTTGTGATGCTGCAGTCAGCGCAATACTGTCATTTTTTTCAGTGGCCGTAGTTGTTACTTTCTTTTCTCCATCGACACCTGTTTTAGGGGTGGGTTTTGAAGTCTGAAAGTTGTTTATTTTGTTAGATATCTCGATAGCCATGTCAAATTCCTTAATCTTTTTTCATTTGTAACATGTAGCGGCACTTTGTTGAAAAACTTTAACAGTTAATTTTAATAATTAACAGAGACTAAGCCGGGTTCGATAACGGTTGCGTTAATAATACGCCCTGAATTCTGGTTTTTAACTTTTATAAGTTGTCCTCTGGCACCATCCATCATTGCTACGCCAGACATTCTGATCGAAAAATCCGGCTTATTTGTGGTAATGGTGACTTTGTCGCCTCTTTTGATTAATTTCGGTTCGACAAGGTTTTTGAGGCTAATAATGGTTCCGGCGCCGAATTGACGGGTAATTTCTTTACCTTCGAGTTGTTCAGTTTGAGTGACAAAATCATCCCTAAGATTAGATGTTTCCCTGCGTTCGATAGATAAATGTGCTGGGGTAATAATTTCACCGCGTTGTATGGGTTTCGCTAACACGACGACATTGTCAAAGGTTTTAATAGTCGCGGAAGTAAAAATGGACCACTTTTTTTCAGAGTGATTGCACCTTACGCCTATCGAGATCCGACCTGCTTTAATTAATTCAGTTGGAGAAAATGCCTCGAGAGGATCAATGCATTGAGGCAAATTTAAGCGGATATCTAAAGGTGTAATGCTCACTTCAAATTCACCTGACATGTTTATGTGTTTGGCGATATAGGTTTTAACGACTTCATCAATTGATTCGTGTGATTGAAAAGCCTGATCTGCCTGGCTTTGAGTACAAAAAATAAGTGCTGAAGTCAAAAGGAGTAGGATTTTTATCATTCTATGCTCTGTTCTTGGATGTCGTTAATTTGGTGGAAATCATCGTTTAGGCTTAAGTCAAATAATTGACGAGGATGTCTTTAATTTGATTTAGCGGCCATTTTTTGCCGACCGGGTTTTATTTATTTTAAGCTTATTCGGTTTTTGATCAGAGCTAAAAGATTTCTATAAAAATTATTGTATTGATTTTAAAGTAATAAATAATTATGGCATGTGCTGTGCTTATGTTTTTGTTAAAAGTAATTTGGAGGCACATCATGGCTATTAATTTTGACACAGCACTAGGTATTGAACCTAAGGTTTTGGCATTTCGGGAAAAACGCAGTGAGATTTTGGCGGCTAACCTGGCAAACGCAGATACGCCCAATTTTAAAGCGCGTGATCTGGATTTTAAGTCAGTCTTACAACAAACCGTGGGATCTGGCGTAGCTATAGAACGAACCCAAACCGGGCATATTTCACCTCAGCAACAGGTGTTTGGAGCTAATCTGATGTATCGGAATCCTAATCAGGTTTCTTTAGATGGCAACACCGTTGAGTCTCATGTTGAGCAGGCCAGATACGCTGAAAATGCAGTGCAATATCAGGCGAGTTTACATTTTATCGGTGATGAGTTTGCCGGTTTGATGTCTGCAATAAAGGGGTAATGATTATGGCTTTAAGTATATTTGATATTGTCGGCAGTGGTATGAACGCCCAGTCGTTAAGACTTAATCTGGTAGCAAGTAATATCTCAAACGCGAATAGTGTGGGTAGCAGTGCCGCTGATGTTTATAAAGCCAGACAACCGGTTTTTGCTGCTGAATTAAATAACGCGATGAATAAACAGAATGCGACCAGCGGTGTGAAAGTATTGGGAGTGGTCGAGAGTCAGGATGCACCAACCATGGAATATGCGCCAAACCATCCTATGGCGGATAGTAATGGTTATATCTTTAAATCCAATGTTAATACGGTCGAAGAAATGGCCAATATGATGTCGGCATCGCGCTCCTATCAAAATAATGTGGATGTGTTGAATACCGCAAAGCAGATGATGCTTCAGACTTTAAAAATGGGACAGTAAGGGGATAAAAAATGGCTATTCAAAGCGCAACAAATCAATACAGTAATTTGACGGCTACGCCGAAAAAAGACACAGCAACACCACCCAAATCAACTTCTTTGGGACAGGCTGATTTTTTAAAGTTAATGACCACGCAAATGACCCATCAGGATCCATCAAGCCCGATGACCAATGGCGATTTTATAACCCAGATGGCACAGTTTGGTACAGTTTCCGGGATTCAGAGTTTACAAACTTCATTCAGTTCATTTGCCAATTCAATTACCGATAGTCAAACATTGCAGGCAACCAGTCTGGTTGGTCGGCAGGTATCTGCGCCGGGGACTCAAGGTTTACTGGCAGTAGGCGGCAAAATAACAGGGGATGTCAATTTAACGGGCAGTTCGCCAGATGTTAAGGTTCAGGTTACTGATGCGGCGACGGGACAGATTGTCCAAACTGTTGATTTGGGTGCTCAGGCAGCAGGCAATATACCCTTTAGCTGGGATGGCACCAGTTCGAATGGCGTTATGGCTAGTCCCGGTGTCTATAAAATTCAGGCTACCGCTAATATCGGCGGCAATAATACGGCCTTAGTGACCGATATTAATTCCACTGTTGACAGTGTGAGTGTAGGCACCGGTGGAAGTGGCGTTAAAGTCAACCTGGCCGGTGGCTTGGGCAGTATTAATGTTAATCAGATTAAACAGATTCTTTAGGGGCGAGGTGTATCATGGGTTTTGCAACAGCATTAAGCGGTTTAAAAGCCGCGTCATCAAGTTTACAGGTAACCGGTAATAATATTGCCAATTCGCAAACTACCGGTTTTAAAGAATCACGGGCAGAATTTGCCGATGTCTATGCCAGCAGTATTGGTGGTGTTGCTAAAACTCAACCCGGTGCTGGTGTCCGGGTTACAGAAGTAGCGCAACAATTCAATCAGGGTAATATTGAGTCCACCCAAAACAGCCTTGATCTTGCGGTCAGTGGCAATGGTTTGTTTGTTATGGCGGATAAAGTGAATCTGCCCGACCCTGCCAATCCTAATGCTCCGGTGGATCCTTCGGTGCCTACGCAATATACCCGTAATGGCGCTTTTCAGTTGGATAACAAGGGTAATGTTGTTAACAGCCAGGGCAAGTATTTATTGGCTTTTGCGCCTAACGGAACTACCGCAGCTGCAGGTTTTAGCGTCGGGGTTTTCAGGCCGCTGACGATTGATACAGCACAGGGCTTACCCAACACTACCACCAGTATTAATTTGAAATTGAATATCAATGGGGCGGCCGCGATTCCTACGGCGGCGCTATTTGATCCTAAAAATCCATTGTCGTACAACAATACGACTTCAATTACAACTTATGATACTCAGGGTAACGCGCATATTGCCTCCACCTATTATGTAAAAACACCGGTGGCCAATGTCTGGGATGCCTATTTATTTCTTGATGGTTATGGCATAACTACAGGCGGTCAGGCCGCGCCACCTTTGTTGGCAAATGCATCGATAGTCTCTACACCTGTGAATACCCCCGGACTACCGATACCGATGAGTTTTACTTCGACAGGACTGCTTAATGAAGTAGGTGTCCGTGCGGCGGCCATTGCAACTGCCGGAATGTTAACGGCAGCGAATAAGGCAGTTGCGGATGGCGCTAAGGCAGCTGCCTCGTCTGCGTTAATTAGTCTAGCTGGATTTACTACTACTTTAGCGGCTAGTGCTCTTGCTGATGCGGTGGTCGCTTCGGCATCTGCCAGTGCTCTTGCCTCGGCGGCTTCTACTATTAATACGGTTACCACACCTCCAGGTATACCTACCCTCGCAGCCACAGCTAAAGCTGATGCCATTGCAGCCGCAGCATTGGCCGCTACTTATGCTACGGATGCCGCGAAAGTAGTTGATCAGACGACGGCTGATAATGCGGCTTTAAGCCTTGCTCTGTACCTTACAGCTGCAGCCACGGCCAAATCTTCTGTCGCTTCATACGACACGGCAGTTGCCGGTGCCGCTGCCGGCGTTACGAAAGTAACCAAAGTGGATTTTGGGGCTATCGATTTAACCAAAATCAATCCTAATATCAGCGTTGCCCCTATGGCTTTTGCGGTCGATTTTTTTGGTACAACTCAGTTTGCCACACCCTTTAGTGTCAACGGTTTGAATCAGGATGGTCTGCCTGCCGGTAATTTGACAGGTATTGATGTTGATGGCACAGGTGTGGTTTTCGCCCGATACAGCAACGGCGGATCAAAAGCTTTGGGGCAGGTGGCGTTAGCGCGGTTTCAAAATAATCAGGCCTTGGCCAAATTGGGCGATACTGCCTGGGCCACCACTTCAAATTCCGGGCAGCCCATCTATGGCGCAGCGGGTGACAACAATTTTGGTGCCATTCAATCATCTGCACTAGAAGGTTCCAATGTGGATTTATCTTCACAACTCGTTAAGCTGATTGTTTCACAACAGGCTTATCAGGCTAATTCGCAGACTATTACTACAGAGAAAACGTTATTAGAAACAATTCTACGTGCCTAGTTTGTTGTTATTTAATTTAAGAGTCAATTTAAAGTAGAGGGCGCCGTTATGGATCGAAGTTTATATATTGCAATGAGCGGTGCCAAGCAAACGTTATTGGCTCAGGCAACCAACGCCAATAATTTGGCGAACACCCAGACTACCGGTTTTAAGTCAGATCTGGAGCAGTTTCGTAGCAGACCGGTTACAGGCGCCGGTTTTCCAACCCGGGTTTACGCCATGAATGAAAAGCCCTGGCTGGATCTTGCCACCGGTGCAATGCAAACGACAGGCGGTGATTTGGATGTGGCAATTAACGGTGAGGGATACCTTGCTGTTAATGGCGCAGACGGTAAAGAAGCGTATACGCGTGCCGGTGATCTGCGGGTGACTCCGGAAGGTTTATTAAAGACAGGATCAGGTTTGCAGGTGTTGGGTGAAGATGGGCCTATTAGTATTCCTCCGTCTGAGAAGCTTACTATAGGTCGTGACGGAACTATCAGTATTATTCCTTTGGGTTCGGGTAATGCAACAACCCAGGTTCAGGTTGCCCGGATCAAACTCGTCAAGGTAGCAGCCGACAATATCGTTAAGTCCGAAGATGGTTTAATGCATGCCAAGGATGGTAAACCGGTAGCGGCCAATGCTGATGTCAGTCTGGCGCAGGGCGTTCTGGAAGGCAGTAACGTCAATGGTCTTACAGCGATGGTTGATATGATTGAACTGTCCAGAAATTTTGAGTTGCAAACCAAGGTAATGAAAAGCGTCGATGACAATTCGGCCGCCAGCGCCAAGCTGATGCAAATGTGATAGAGAATATTTAGGTAAGATCGGTAAGGAATCAACCTTGCGATGAGTTAAAAGATTTTTTACTTTTGATAAAAAATTGTTCATGAAAGGCACGAAAATCACGAAAATATTTTGCGTCTTTTTGTAGTGCATAACAGTCAAACAGAAAGTGCCTTGTGCAGTTTCTATCTCGCATAAAGTTAAAATACTTCGTCCTCAGTTTAACTGAGCATTTTCTTGTTCTTCCTGCCTTTCGTGGTTATTTCTTAAACATGGCATAAACCATGCTTTAGTTTTAAGTAAGACAATAAATTGGCACTTAGGAGAATATCATGACAGAACGTGCATTATGGGTAGCTAAAACCGGTCTGGATGCCCAGCAAACAAGAATGGCGGTTATTTC
>CAILCX010000154.1 GCA_903832775.1 uncultured Methylobacter sp.
CCATGATAGCTAATGACCACATCTTCAATAGATAACCCTGCTTTCCCATCACGCCCTTGATGGGTGTAATACATATTAGCGAGTGCCGCAAGATATCCCAACCCTATAGTAAGCAGGAAAACAGTATTTAATATTCTTTCGCTAACTGAAATATCTTTAAAGCGAATGTAACTTCTTCTATCTACACGGATTTCTTTAGACATAATGAATTTGTAAAGACTAGGGGATTTAATTTTTACGGGATATTTACAGGCAAAGTTAAATTTTATGCCCGTAATCATATATAAAGCCTGACTATGATGATTTGAGGGAAATAAAAAGTCTCTTAATACTAACACATCAATCAGTTGATTGCTCGATATGGCACAAATGAAGATAGAAAAACCTTATAAATCCAGCCACCAAGTAAATTAACTATTTTTGGCTTTTTCTTTGTTTGTTTAGGAAAGCTTAAAGTGCTTTCTCTTATCTTATAGTTACGCTATTGTTACCCTGTAATTTATAAGTCAATTTCAAACCAAAGCACGGCACATCAATTAACTAATTGTATTATAAATATTAAATTTTTATTCTAACTCCGGAGGTACCGAATATTTCAGACCCTCATTAATTATCGACTAACTTAAGGCTAAATAATGGAACCAATGACTGAAGAAGAAAGAAACAATATTCTCCAAAGCTCCCCAATCGGGACTTTTGCTTTAATGGCAGCGGTAGTAGGCGGAATGGTCATTGCCTGGCTATTTTTATACTACGGCGTATTTTTACCTCGCGGCTAGGAGACCTCATGCAAACCGAACCCATTAAAACAAAATTGGATAAGCTTTTTGAAATCCTTACCACACAACTCCGTGAAATCCATGTTGATCATCTGGAACGAAAATGGATTGCGATCTCTATATTAATCATTGCGTTAATGGTGGGTATTATTACCATCGATGCTTTGTTTCATGGCGTTAATCCACCCAGCAAAGTAGAAACCATCGATTCGGCCAGTCTGCATTTAAGCAAGGAATTTGCCGAAGAAAATCTCGGTGTTCAAGTCGATGATAAAGGCAATGTCGTTGTCCGCATGGTAGCGGGACGTTATTCTTTTTTTCCAAAACATGTAGATATTCCTGCTGAAACGTCAATCACTTTTCGCTGGGTCAGTATGGATGTTTTACACGGGGTACATATCCCAATGACTAATATGAGCACCATGATTGTCCCCGGCTATGTTGCCGAAATAACGACTACTTTCCCCAAGCCGGGTGAATATCCTTTGTTGTGTAATGAATATTGTGGCCTGGGACATAATCATATGTGGAGCAATATTTCGGTTATCGCCAAAGAGGACTGGACGGCCAAGGCCACTACTCCAGAACCTGCCCCTGCTACAAAATGAGGATTAAGAAATGAATGATGCAGCAGAAAGAAAACTGGCACTGAGTCACCTGTGGGTGGCGTTTGCAGCCTTTATCGTAGCCTGTTTTATGGGCGAATATCAGGTCTTGGAACGTAGTGGCTTAATACCGGCGCTAGAATCTCCCACTGTATATTTTGCCTCAGTCAGTACTCACGGGGTATTGATGGCTTTTGTACTGACAACCTTTTTCATCATGGGCTTTGGCTACACCATTGCAAGCACCAGCCTGAAACAACCTATATGGAACAAACCCTTGGCCTGGGGCGCCTTCTGGCTGGCTTTGTTTGGCGTCGTTCTGGCAGCTATTCCCTTACTGACCGGTAAAGCCTCAGTACTTTACACCTTTTATCCACCGATCGTTGCGCATGCAGCTTTCTATATCGGCGCTACACTCCTGGTTGTCGGCTCCTGGATTTGGTGTACCATCATGCTGGTTATGTTCACCCAATGGAAAAAAGCCAATCCTGGACAAAATGTGCCTTTGGCGATGTTTGCAACAGCCGCCAATGCCATGTTGTGGTTATGGGCCAGTGCAGGTGTGGCACTGGAAGTACTTTTTCAGTTAATTCCTTTTTCCTTGGGCTGGGTTGACGACATAGATCCTGGGCTTGCCAGAACCTTGTTTGCATGGACTTTACATCCGATAGTGTATTTCTGGCTAATACCTGCGTACACCGCATTTTATGTGTTTGTCCCTAAACAGGCGGGTGGGTTTCTGTTCAGCGATGAAATGGCAAGAATGGCTTTTATTGTTTTAGCGGTATTTGCACTACCGATTGGTTTTCATCATCTTTATATGGACCCTGAACAGGCCAAAGGTTGGAAATTACTGCACGGCGTCGGCACTTTCGTAGTGGCGTTACCGACGTTGGTTACCGGCTTTACCGTGATTGCTTCGCTAGAAATTGCCGGTAGATTACGCGGCGGCAAAGGCCTGTTTGGCTGGATAGGCACCCTGCCCTGGACTAATTCCATGGTGCTCTCAGTCATCTTGTCTTTGTTAATGCTGATTTTTGGCGGCTTTGGCGGCATTGTTAATGCCAGTTATGCGATGAATGCCATGATTCACAATACTGCCTGGGTACCCGGACATTTCCATCTCATCTTTGCCGGCACCACCGTTATTATGTATTTTGCAGTAGCTTATTATTTGTGGCCAATCTTGGTACGTAAGCCACTGTTTTCAAAATCGATGGCTCTGTTGCAATTATGGACCTGGTTTATCGGCATGAGTATTTTGACAACGCCCTGGCATGTTCTGGGCTTGTTAGGCCAACCACGACGGATTTCAACGGTCGTTTATAATAATCTGCTGACCTTATCCTGGAAACCCTATGAACTTATGATGATTCTGGGTGGCATGATTTTGCTGGGCTCAGCCTGTTTATTAATTTACAACCTGGTCAAAACACAACTTTCACCCTATTCGGAAACTTTTACCGAAGAGATCGAATACGCTGAACCGATTCATAAAGTCGGTGTGCTACCTGGCTATCTGAATAATTTGCTGTTCTGGAATAAAGTCATCGCCGTGTTAATGGCAATTAGTTTCGGCTTCCCGATTTTGCAATTCTTTTTTATGAACACCTTTGGTTCAAGCGCATGGGGCTACTAATCATGAAAAAACTATTACTTTTCCTGGCACTTGTTGCACCCGCTGTTGTTCAGGCCGGCTCCTCATCGAGTATTGCCTGGACACCTGAAACACTTAAATTTGTTAAACAAGGTAATGCTGATAAAGGGAAGGAACTAGCCAAATCCTGCGCCGGTTGCCATGGTGAACAGGGCATCAGTGTCATGCCAGAAACGCCTTCACTCGCCGGCCAACTGGCAACCTACACTTATAAACAACTACGTGACTATGCCAAAGATCAACGAAGAAATCCGCTAATGACAGCGACTGCACAAGGACTCTCCGAGCAAGATACAGCTGATTTAGGGGCTTGGTTCAGCACGTTAAAACCGGCCACTGGCTCGGGTAGTGAAGTAACCGCCAAATCCAAAAAGTTGATTGAAGAAGGTGATGGGAAACGCATCGTGCCGCCATGCTTTGTTTGTCATGGCGCCAACGGTCAAGGCGAGAAAATGGATATTCCGGCTCTAAGTGGACAAAAAGCCGATTATCTAATCAAAACTCTACAGGAATATAAATCCGGTCAACGTCATAACGATGTTTACAGTCGCATGCGACTTATTGCACAACAATTAAGTGAAGCGGAAATTAAAGGCCTAGCTCAGTATTACGAGCAAGCAAAATAGCAGCAAGATTAAAGCTATCTTTAAGATGGAAGCTGCGAACTTTTGATTCCAGGCTTCCATCATTCGGGCTTGCCATCGCGTCTCATCAAGTAAACCAAATAAAGTGTGAACCTGAAAAATAATGCAAAACGCACTTAGTTAAGGCATCAATTTGTTAAGTTGCACAACTATGATGCAAATACTTGGCGGTACAAGGTATAAACAACAGTAAAACCGGGCAATTCAATTTGGCATCAATAATGCCTTATATTTAAGTATATATTTCATGATGCCTCCTCCTGGGCTGAGTCCCTTTAACGCTTTAGATTTTATCTAAGGCGTTTTTTTTGTCAAAAATATGAAGACCCGCAGGCTTGCCTCGGTTGATCCTACCCCAGATCAGTTAAAATTTTATCTCTTACCAATTGCCCGGATAAAGTCACCATCGGCATACCACCGCCCGGATTGACACTACCACCTACAAAATAAAGATTTTCCAGGACGTTACTGCGCTGAGGCGTTTTAAAACCCAGGTTTTTAAATCGATCTGCGACCACACCGTAAATTGAACCCTGATTGGAATAATAGTTTGCCTGTATATCCAAAGGTGTCCAACTTTCTTCACAGACGATGTGCTTTCTTAAATCCGTCAGCCCCATGTTTTCCAATTTAATTAATACTCTTTCGCGCATTGCGACATAATCATCGGCTGATAAGGGTTTCTCGGGATCAAGATGCGGAATATGGGGCAGGATTTTAATGATTTCACAACCAGCAGGAGCCTGGCTGGCATCGCTTTTAACCGGAGCAACCAGATAGATAGTAGGATCATCCGATAAGCGATGGTCATGAAAGATAGCTTTAAAATGTTCTCGGGAATGAGCTGAATAGAAAAAATTATGATGCGCCAGTTGCGGGTAAATACGATCTACCCCTAAATGTAAAACCAGCCCGGAACAACTCGGCGCAAATTTCTCCAGCCGTTTGATTTCCTTAGCCTGATCTGTAAACAACTGCTGATACGCCGGAATAACTTCCATATTAGAGACAACAATATCGGCCGGGATAAGCCTGCCATCAATCAGACGCACCGCTTTTGCACGACCCGCATTATGTTGGATCTCTGCTACTTCGCTATTAACATGAATATTTACGTCCAAATCCAGTGCAAGTCTTTCCATAGCTTGCGCCATGCCATACATACCACCTTTGATGTACCATAAACCATAACCGAACTGTATATATGGCAATAAATTCATCAAAGCAGGCGCATCATAAGGCGAAGAACCGACGTATTTTATGAAGTAATTCAGCACATCCACCAATTTTGGATCTTTGATAAACCGCCTGACACCCTGATCCATAGACCGAAACACATCAAATTCCAGCAAGCTTTTAACTGGCCCATAATGTCTCAGTAAATCCCAGAATGAATCCAGCCCCTGTGCGAAATAACCGTCCTCGGTCACCTCGCAAAGTTTTTTGGAATAAGCCAGAAATTGCTCAAACTCCCGAGCAGTATTCAGACCGAGTTTATCCAGTTGCTGTTTCATTTTCACCGGATCTGAACTCAGGTCCAGCGTACTGCCATCAGTAAAAAAATTCCGCCAATGCGGTTCAACACTTTGGATAGTAACGTAATCGTCCATATTTTTACCGGCACGCTCAAAAAGCTTACGGAAAATATGTGGCATAGTCAGAATGGAGGGTCCCAAATCAAAGGTAAAACCCTCTTTTTGCAACACATTCAGTTTACCTCCGACTTTATGATTCTTTTCCAGCAAATCAACACTGAAGCCTTCCGTCGCCAGGGAAATCGCAGCTGACAAACCACCAAGGCCAGCACCGATCACTACAATATGCGGTTTATTATGATTGTTCATTCAATTGTCTCTGTTGCAGTTGGAAATAATAAAGGAAATGCCTCGCTACTTTTTATTATATGACAAACATGCCATTCATTATGACAAACATGACAGCCTTCAACACTCCTATGCCATGGATTTCAACCTCTTAATTAATATACAGAAGTAATTTAAAGCACCAAATAAAATATATTTCTATAACAATATGATACACATGAATAAAATCAAAAAATTAGCAACCGACATCCCACTCCAAATAGTTTGGCACACAGTTTGCATTATTGTTTGTGAGTCACTTATTTATGATCAAAACCGAATTGAAACTTAACTTAATTTTAAAACTTGTAGGTAACCAATGAAACATAAAAAACTTTTAGTGATTTTAAGCCTAATCACCAGCACACTAACATTTGAAAATAGCTTTGCATCAATATTGTTTTCCGATGATTTCCAAGGTGACTTAACCCAATGGAATGATACCCATTCTATAGGCGCAATTGTCACTGACCCTCGTGTTAGTGGGAGCCATGCATTGGCGTTCACCAATACAGAATATTCCATTTCATCAACAAAAACATTTATTCCAACTACAAATGAAATTTTCACTTTATCCTACGACTACCTAGGCCTTAGAATTGATGAGAAAATAGGCGGCGGCTACGTTGGTATTAAAAACACAGGTGGAACGACTACTTGGCTTTCTGGAGACAGCTCAATAACTACATCGAACCACAATCCAGATAACAGCCAATGGAATCATGTCAGCTTTACATTTACTACTTCTTTATCAGCTTTCCAGCTTAAATTAGAGCAATGGGGTGAGAAAAGCGATAAATCTGGCACTGCTTTATTCAAAAATCTAGTTTTGAGTGATGACGGTCCAACACCTGTACCAGTAACGGGAACAGTCTGGCTAATGATGACCGGATTGTTTGGTGTATTAGGTCTAAATCGTCGTAAAGCAACAATACAAGCATAACCCCATCAGTACTTAAAACGATTATTCTCGATGTTACAAAGTAAAATCGAGAATAATCATCATCTATTTAAAATACCAATCAAACAATTTCGCCAATGTTGGCGTAAGTTCCAGGAGGCATAACCGCGAAATGCCTGCAATGCCTGCCAATTTCTGACTACGCGCTGAATAAGTAACCCACTTCCAAACATTAAGTCAATAAAGCCGCGCACTTCTCCATAACGTCTATCTGAATACGGAAACCAGTTGGGTTCGTCATTTAAACTACTGCGACTGGTCAAACCAGCCACTGTATAAGTAAACTGAAGCAAACCTTCGGCACCGTGATAGCGACCAAAGCCACTATTTTTACAACCACCAAAAGGCAAGCCGGCGTGACCGATATTTTTGATCACATCATTTACCGCCCAATTACCGACCTGTAATTGCAGTGCAACCCTTTCGGCCTTGCTTATATCTTGACTCCAGACACTTGCGTTCAAGCCATAATCACTATCATTCGCCAACTTTACGGCTTGCACCTCAGTATCAAAAGCCATAACCGGCAACAAGGGTCCAAAACTTTCTTCACGCATGACAAGCATGTCATGCGTGACATCCCATAATAGGACAGGATAAAGATATCGACCTTCAAGACGCAAAGCCGATGATGCTTTCGCGCCTTTGGCAAGTGCGTCATTGTAGTGAGCTTCAATCACAGTGTATTGTTTAAGAGTTGTTAAAGCGCCTAAATCACCCTCGGCACCATGCCCCACATTAAGACCCGCGACACCATGATTAAGCCGATCAACAAAATCGGCATAACAAGCTGTTTCAACATAACAGCGCTCGACGGAAACGCAGACTTGTCCACTATTACTAAACGCGCCATATAATGCAGCATTACTTGCTCGCTCCAAATTTGCATCGGCAAACACCAGCATGGCATCCTTGCCGCCAAGTTCAAGAATAACCGGAATCGGATGATGCGCAGCTTTAGCCATCACTTTACGGCCAGCCTCCAAACCACCAGTAAAAAACACCAAATCAGGACGGGCATTAATTAGCTGCTCACCGGTTTCTGCCAAGCCGACAACTTGCTGCACTAACCCTTCAGGCAATGTCAGACCGGACAATAAATGCAAAATCAATTCACCAACCGGCAACGATAACTCAGACACTTTAAAAATAACAGCATTACCGCTGAATAAGGCGGTCAATAACGGAGCTAATGTTAGTTGAAAAGGGAAGTTCCAGGGAGAAATAATCGCTACAACACCATAAGGACGTCGTTCAAAACCTGCATTGGCTTGCGGAAATAATAACGGCGCGGTATGCACAGAACGCGGAGCAAGAATACTTGGAGCATTTTTTTCATAATAACTTAACAAGGCCAGCACCGGATAAACTTCGCCCAACAGGACTTCGGTTTTAACTTTGCCGGTTGCATGCATGATAACATCAACAATATTATCAAGATCACCCAGTATCAGAGACTGTAATTGCGCCAACAGTTTAACGCGTTGCCTGATACCTACCTGTTCCCATAATGCCTCGGCCTTCCTTGCGCAATTTATAGCAGCGTCAATTTCGGCGGGTGTACTGATCGGGTAAGTTTTTATATACTGCACATTTAGCACCGAAACAGCCGTTAAAACCTCGCTCATGACTCCGATCCAAAATTAATCCCGTGCTTTTTACAAATCAGTTTAGAAGAAATATGTGCCGATTCGTAAATAGTCGGCAAACCGCTACCGGGATGAGTGCCGCCGCCTACCAGATAACACTGCTCAAGTTCCTGAAACCGGTTATGCGGACGCCAATATAAGAGCTGGCTGAATTTATGCGACAAACTGAACGTCGCGCCTTTGAAGACATGTTCGTCTGTTTCCCAATCTTGAGGCGTGATAATTTTTTCGCATTCGATATGCTCGCGCAGCGCCGTCAAACCCAAACGGTTTTCCAAAGCCTCCAACACTTGCTCGCGTAACTCACTGCAAGCTGTTTCCCACTCAACGCCACTTTCATTGTTAGGCGTAGGCATTAATACATACAAAGCGGATTTACCGGCCGGCGCCAGTGTTTCATCATTAACACAGGCATTTTGCACATAAAACGAGAAGTCCTGACTCAAGATTTTATTATGGAAAATATTGTCGATGTTAGTCGTGTAGTCTTCAGCAAAGATAATAGTGTGGTGCGCCAAATCGTAGCATTTGTCCAGGCCCAGATACAGCATAAAAGTCGAACAGGAATAATCGAGTTTCTTCAGTTTTTCAGGACTGTATTGCTTCAATTGATCCGCTTGCACCAGATGCGTCATTGCATAGGCAAAATCCGCATTAACGATAACCTCATCAGCTTCAATCTCGCGACCATCCTGCAAGCGAACACCTTTTACGACTTTGTCTTTAATAATTAACGAAGCAACTGCTGTGTCGGTATAAATAGCGCCGCCCTGCTCCGTGATCACTTTTGCCATCGCCAAAGCGATTTTATTCAAACCGCCTTTGACATGGTAGATACCATATTCATGCTCCAGATAAGACAACATGGTAAATAGCGCTGGACAATCCCAGGGCGACATCCCCAGGTATTTTGATTGGAAGGAAAATACCAGTCGCATTTTTTCTTCTTTAAAATACTTACCCAAATTGGAAAACACGCTGTGATTCAGGGCCAGACTGGGAAGCGCACGAATCAAATCCCAGGAAAAAAATGCTTTCAAACTACTGTAATCGCGTTTGATACAGGGATAAAGCGCTTTAAAGCGCTCGCCTTCCTGTTTTAAATAGAAATCATAGCCAGCGCTACCTTCCGGAAAAGCCTGTCTGAGTTCCTCTCGCATTTTGTCACGATCAGAAAACACATTGACTGTCCGATCTGAAAACAGTAAACGGTACATCGGATCCAACTTGATAAAGTCCAAATAATCAGCGCTAGATCTACCGCACAATTCAAACATCTCATCGAGCACATGTTTCATTAACAAAAAAGTAGGACCGGTATCAAACACAAAATCGCCCAGTCGTATCGGCCGATTCCGCCCACCGACTTCAGCGTTTTTATCAAAGATCGTCACCTGAAAGCCGCGCCGACTTAACAGCATGCCCGCACAAAGGCCGCCAGGCCCAGCGCCGACAATTACAATATGTTTTTTTTCAGACATGGGGTAAATTAGAGTTTAATTAATATAGATGATTTAAAGAACAGACTTTTAATAAAGCCAGGGAAGCAGTTTTTTAGTGCGCAGGCAATAATCATAATAAACCGGCCCGAAATAGTCGATAAGACCTTGTTCCTCAACATGAATACGCTGATTCAAAACATAGGTAACAGGAACTATGAGTATCAGCAAAGCCAAGGCATCGCCCATTGCCAGTCCTGATGCAAAAAAGCTGATTAATAATCCGGTATAGGCCGGATGACGAACCCATTTGTAAGGTCCGTATTCAATCAAGACATGCTGAGGTCGAGTCATGGCAGTCGTACTGAAAAAGCCTCCCAGACTCAGTACCGCATAAAACCGGATTAGCAGACCAAGGCTGAACAATATAAAAGCGATATATTGACGTTTGACGTAATCGATAGGTATTCCAGCAAAATGCAGTTGTTTTATGATCAATGCCAGTATCAGCGAAATCGTAACAACCAGCCAGATTAAATGTTCTGAGCGGTATTTTTGTTGGTCCATCAAAAGACAAGAAACACGGGTTTTGATTACGATAAATATTTCTAGCAGCACCCAGCCGGAGGCAAGTAAAAACCAGTATAGTTGTATAGATGTCATTGAGATGAAGCCAGTCCTAAAGTCAGTGCGTGGTAGAATCTAACAGCTTTTTTTAATAACACCAGACTATTTTTATTTTCCAGCCATGCCCGACATCATCCAGCTTAACAATGTTCATAAAACCTATACACTTGGACAGCTCAAACAGCCTGTTTTAAAAGATATATCCTTAAGCATAAGTGTCGGGGAATTTGTAGCGATTGTCGGTCCATCAGGAAATGGCAAATCCACGCTATTAAATTTATTAACAGGGATAGATCGAGCCTGCAGCGGCCAAGTAATCGTTAACGGCAAAGCCTTACACCAGTTACGCGAAGAGCAACTATCTATTTGGAGAGGCACTAATGTCGGCATTGTATTTCAATTTTTTCAATTATTACCCTCGTTAAACCTGTTGCAAAATATCCAACTACCCATGGACTTTGTTGGCAAACTACCTAAACGTGAACGCTTGGAACGGGCAAAGTATTTGCTAAACCTGGTGGGACTGGACGACCAGGCCAAACAACTGCCAGGACAGGTTTCGGGCGGCCAACAACAACGCGCGGCAATTGCCCGTGCCTTGGCGAATGATCCTGCATTGATTGTTGCCGATGAACCCACCGGTAATTTGGATACGGCCACTGCAGATGCCGTCTTTATGTTGTTCGAAAAACTGCAGCAACAAGGCAAAACACTGGTGATAGTCACACACAATGAAGCACTTGCACAATCCGCTACACGCCGCATCGTTATTAATGCAGGTCGTATTTCCGAAGACCAATACCTGCCTAAATTGTAACATTATGTTTTTTAATACCCATCTATGGCATAAAGTCAGCGCCGATTTACTGGCACATAAATCCCGAAGCGTCTTGGCAATATCAAGTATTGCAATAGGCTTGTTTGTGGTTGGCACATTGCTAGGCATGATGGATTTGCAATTGGGCATTATGGATAAAGCCCATCTACTATCGCAGCCCTCCCATATCAATTTGATACTAAAACAAGACGCTGATTTTGCAATCGCCGAACCCCTTAAAAATCTGGCTGATGTTGCTCAGCTCGACCTAATGACACAGTTTTCGGTGCAATACAAAACGCCTGCCACGGGAAACTGGCAAACTGGAACCATCGTATTTCGCCCCGATTATCATAATCAAAGTTTTGATCGCATGACTCTGTTATCCGGCAAATTTCCAGACAATAAAACCATTGCCATAGAACGTTTGTCAGCTCAATCTTCAGGTCTTAAAAGCGGCGACAGTGTCGAGTTCGCAACCCTTTCAGGCACTGAACACCTAGAAATTAATGGTTACCTCCGCCATCCCTTTGTTAAACCACCCGCTTTTGGCGGACAGTTACATTTTTTTATCGACCCCGAACTCTCGCCTGTTTTCGGAATACCAACGCACACCTTCAGACAATTACTGGTACAAATCACGCCACCTTATAGTGAAGACAAGGCGCGAGCTGTTGCCGGTCAAATCCGTGAAAAACTGGCCACAGCAGGTATAGGCGTCAATGCCACCTTATTGCAAAATCCTGAGCAGCATTGGGGCCGGGCATTTTTTTCAGGGATAAATCTGGTATTAAGGGTCATGGCCTGGGCGTCACTGGCCTTAAGCTCGGTGCTGATTTTAAATACCGTTGCCTCCCTGATTACCCAGCAGACTGATCAAATCGGCATCATGAAAGCATTGGGGGCAAGCCGCCTGACAATTGCTAAAATCTATTTATCAGAAGTTTTCATTTTGGCATTGTTTGCCTTGCTTATTGCCGTGCCGATGAGTTGGGTAGGTGCTTATTACAGCAGTCGCTGGCTGCTGGATTTGTTTAATATCGAGTTAAACGATTTTGTCTATTCCTCGAAAGCGTTATATTTGATGCTCGCCGGTGGTTTACTTGCCCCCCTCTTCGCTGCGCTATGGCCTATCTGGAAGGGTGGAGCAATGTCAGTAAAAATAGCTCTCTCAAGCTATGGCCTTGGAGCAGATTTCGTCAGCCATCGTTTTGATCGCTGGCTTGAAGGCTTATCCGCTCGATTATTACCGACACTTTACGCCATTGCTTTTGGTAATTTACTGCGTCGTAAAGCCAGTTTGCTATGGACGCAAAGTGTACTGATTATTGCAGGTGTGCTGTTTATGGTCATCCTCAGTCTGATCGCGTCCGTTAAACTGACCTTGAATAACGAACTTGCACGAAGCCACTATTCACTAAAACTTGGATTTTCTCAGGACCAACCAGCCGCGCTTATTGAGAAAATTGTGCGCGATAATCCTCAAACAACAAGGATTGAATTCTGGAACCGTTTGCCAGCCGAGCTTTTCTATCACGATAAACTGTTGCGGCAATCTGGTAGTTTAGGAGTGCAAATGATCGCAGTACCCGCAGACACTAAAACCTATAGCCCCTTGATAGTCTCCGGACGTAGCTTAACCAAAACTGACGACCATCAAAACGTATTGGTAATAAATGCAGACACTGCAAAACTGAATGACATTAAAGTCGGCGATATGCTAAAAGTAAAATTGCTTAATCGTCCGGAAAGCGATTGGCAAGTTATTGGACTGTACCGCTGGTTTGCCGGTGCCGGTTATGCAGTTGAGCCGATCTATGCACCTCTGTCTGCAATACAAACAAATGAACCGGGTGAACAGCGCCATTCATTTGCGTTGTTATCTGCTGACATTAGCAGTCAGGCCGTTGAGAAAACCTATGCGGACGCCTTAAAAGCCTTATTCCAGCAACAGCACATCAAACTGGATTTTTACACGACTATTTCCACACTGGAACAGCGACAGTTCTCCGAAAACCAGTTCCGTCCGATTACCGGTATGCTACTGGGACTTGCTATTATGATTGCTGCCGTCGGCGCAATTGGTTTGTCGGGAACCCTAGCTATCAGCGTCCTACAGCGTACTAAGGAAATAGCGGTATTGCGCGCAATAGGCGCAAGTTCAAAGGCTATTTTTAAATTATTCATGTGGGAAGGTTTATTTCACAGCCTGCTTTCATGGCTAATCAGCATTCCAGTTGCCTACCTGATTGCCGAACCTTTAGCGAAGAAATTGGGCAGCACCATATTGGGCTTACAACTGGACTTCGTTTTTTCGTGGCTGTCGGCAGGTTTATGGCTGACCATTGCACTGATCATGGCGATGTTGGCCGGATATTTACCGGCCCGACATGCGACACAAATCAGTGTCAGGTCTGGTTTGAATAACTAACTTATGTAGGCATTGGCAGATCATTTTTTTACTAAAAACAGGATAGCAACTTACCAATGCCTAACAGTTATTTAACTTTCTTCAACAGGTCTTTTATAAAAGGCAAGCCGTGAGCTATCCATTTATCGACGGCTAACTCAGTTAAGAACTTAAGCTGCTTAGCCAACCATTTGAGATAAATCAAGGTTCTATCAGCAAAAGAGGCATCTGAACTATCCCGCAACTGCAAATAACGCGCGCCAAAACCATTAATAAAAATCGGATTGAACAGCCACATCTCCAGAATTGAAGTCACCCACATAAACATGAATGAAACCCCCATACCCATACCCGCAAATATAACCAACCAGGCAAACATCGGGTGAATTTTGGTAAGCCACCAGGACAGAATATCTGCCACCAAAAACACATAAGGCATACCGATCGCAATACATTTATATTGCGTGGTCGTGGTTTCTGCAAAACTGAAGATAAGTCCAACAAACATGAAGATAAAACTGATGCCAAACATGTGCACATGAGAAACACGTGTCAAAGACGCAAAAGTCGCCCCAGTATCTTGCGAACTCAAAGCTTTTAAATTATCAAAATTGGTAAAATCCGGCATGCCGGAAGCTTCTTTGTTATGGCAGATCACACAACGGCTTTCTATGATTTTGTCAATGCCGTCCGCTTTATAATCGTTAATATCGGCGCCATCCCTAACCCATTCCATGATTTTGAAACGCTCCTGCTCTGGGGCATTTTCTTTCATTGAACCATTCAGTTTTTGCTCCAGCACGGTTCCTGAACGGTTCCCATAATAACTGTAAACAATATCATCAACCGACAGGCCGAACTTTCCATCAGCCATGCCATGGGTAAACAATATCTGGATTAATGCAAACAGATAGCCTATGCCAACAGTACACAGATATCCGGTAAATAATACCTTGATGGGGGCATCGTGATCTTTTAGTGGTGTGTATTTAGTTGTCATAATGTCAATTAATAATTTATTGAGTTAAAGGTTTAATTCATATCTCAAGCCGATCAGGATTATAGACTACCTTTATGACAAATTTTTGCAATCAAATACAATCGTTTTTGGCTTTAAACGGATATGACTATTTTTCACCACAAATTTATAAAGATATCATTAAGAAAAATCCAGACCAAGATCTGAAAAAACTAAGCTATTAATTTTAGATATTTCTGATACAAACTTTCCTTATCTTCTACATGACTGGAATCTTTCTCAATACAATCAACCGGACAGACCTCTATGCACTGTGGCAGATCATGATGACCGACACACTCGGTACATAAATCAGGATTAATAACATAAATATCATCACCCTGCGAAATCGCGCCATTCGGACATTCCGGTTCGCACACATCACAATTGATACACTCATCCTTAATAATAAGGGCCATACATACTCCTTGCTACAACATTAAAAGAACACCAAGTGTTCAACCAAATAATTTTTTATACAAACCGGTTTTTATCTTGTGAATAGCATCACTGGAACAAACCTGCGCACAGAGAGGCTCGGCATTTTTTCCTGCGCATTCGTTACACAATTTGGGATTTATGACGAAAGCATCCTCGGTCTGAAAAATCGCCTGCTGAGGACATTCCGGTTCACAAGAACCACACCGTGCACATTTATTTTTATCAATAAACAGAGCCATCAGTTACCTCCGGATAAAGTTACATCCTGTGATAGTCTTCAACTATTTAGCTGCAAACTTGTTAATCAAAGATTGGTGAACCAGATCAGGAACAAAGCAGGACACATCACCGCTTAACTGCGCAATTTCCCGAATCATACTCGATGAAATAAATTCGTATTGTTCAGCCGGCGTTAAAAACACCGTTTCCAGATCAGGTGCCAGACGACGGTTCATACCGGCCAGCTGAAACTCGTATTCAAAATCGGATACGGCCCGCAAACCACGTAAAATGACACCAACACCTTGCTGTTTAGCGCAATCCACCAACAAATTATCAAACCCAATAACCTGTACATTTGAAAATTCCGCAGTCACCGCCTTAGCCAAGGCAACCCGCTCATCCAAAGAAAATAAAGGTGCTTTATTTCTATTAGCCGCGACAGCAACCACTACCTTGGGATAAAGTCTGGATGCTCTGGCAATCAAATCCAGATGCCCATTAGTGATCGGATCAAAGGTGCCCGGATAAATCGCAGAAATTTGCATAGTGTGTGGATTCAAAAAAAAGCGGCAATTTTATACCAAGTGACTGGTTTTAAATACACATTTAAAGGATAGCCTCTAATTAATTGATAATTTTCAAATATCATTTCTCTAAAAAGACATCCATCTTCGCACTTAAGCGTATTACAATTAAACCCTCTATGATATAAAAACAAAAAATCATGCTGATCAAAACCACTTTCAAGCCAGCCTGGTGGCTAAGAAATAGCCATTTACAAACCATTTACCCGGCCTTAATCAGAAAAACTTCAACGCCCCCCGACTATCGCCGCGAACGGTTAATTACCCCGGACAATGACTTTATCGACATCGATTATTGCGGTACCGGTACTCAACCGCTAGTGATGCTGGTGCACGGCTTAACCGGCAGTTCACAGTCAGGCTATATTAAAGGCTTACAAAGCATTCTGCTCAAACAGGGGTTTCGCAGTGTTGTGCTCAATTTCCGGGGTTGCAGTGGGGAATCCAATAATACGGCTCGCTGTTATCATTCAGGTGAAACCGAGGACATTGATTTTCTTTATCAAACCATACGACTACGCGAACCGGACACACAAATTGCTGCCGTGGGTTTTTCACTGGGGGGTAATGTTCTTTTAAAATGGTTGGGTGAAAAAGGCGATCAAGTAACCTTGTTTGCTGCCGTCGCTGTTTCAGTGCCTTTGTTGCTGGGTATTTGTGCGACAAAACTCGACAAGGGCTTTTCCAAACTCTATCGCCTCAATTTACTGCAAGAACTTAAACTTTATATGCAGCTTAAACTTCAGCATCTGGAAAGCCAGGATAGAACTGAAGAAATAATGAAAATCAAAGCCCTAGGCGACTTATCGAATATATCTTCCTTCTGGCAATATGATGACAAAGTCGTCGCAAAATTACATGGTTTTACAGATGTGCATGACTATTACCAGCGCTCCAGTTCAAGACAATACCTAAAATTAATCGCGGTGCCGACGCTAGTCATACAGGCAGGCGATGATCCCTTCATGACCAGAGAAGTAATCCCAAAACTGGATGAACTTTCACCAAAAGTGCACCTTGAAATAAGCCGCCACGGTGGTCATGTTGGCTTTATTTCTGGCTCAAACCCTTTCAAACCGAAATATTGGCTGGAACAACGGATACCCGAATTTCTAACGGGATTAGTTTATCCGGAATAACAAATCAGCCTTTGTCGATAATTTCCAGGCAGGTGACTATCGTATGGCGAACGATAAAAATAGTCATCGCGATCGGGTAAATGCCGTAATGATCAGTGACCAATATGCCAAGCAGAACAATAGCCACAAATACACTGCTGTGCACTTTGGTTGATTTTTCCAAAAAACGCAATTGCACGACGGAGTCCAGATCAAAGTTTTGACTTTTATTGATCAGTGATAAAGTCACGATTGAGGTTAACAAGGAATAATATAAAGGAAAGAAAAAAAACATCGGCGCTTCCCCATCAAACTGGGAACTCCAATAGCCAAACCAAACCAACAAGCTACTGCTTGCAAAAACATCATGCCAGGTAATTGTCGGTATTTTTTTTAAATACCCCAACACCAAGCTCGCAACCATGACGGTCAAACAGATACCTAAGGCCAAAGGCGTAGTAAGAAGCTGAAGTAACTGAGATTGGTTCTGAACCAGGATGGCCAGCAACAGACCTATAACAACAAATCCCATCATAATTCAAGAACCTCTTTGATATTAACTTCTTAAAGTTTAAAACATAGAAGGCTGTCTAAAATAAAAATACAATATTTTCATTTTAGACAGCCTTCTATTTATTAACTGCTATACGCTCAATAAATCGTATTAATTAACGACACTGCCAACCTTCGCCAGCATTTTTGGTAACTCACCTTTTTGAAAAAGATCAATAATGATATCGCAACCGCCAACCAACTCACCGCCGATATACAGCTGTGGATAGGTCGGCCAGTTAGAATAATCCTTCAATGCCTCACGAAGCTCGGGATCTTCCAAAATATTGACGTGTTTATATTTGGCATGACAGGTATCCAAAATTTGCACAGTCTGCCCGGAAAACCCACATTGAGGAAAATCCGGTGAACCTTTCATATACAAAACAACCGGATTGCTTTCAAGTTGATCTTTAATTCTTTCTAAAACACTCATGATGATAATTATCCAATTTGTTTAAACCACACGATTCTATCAATTTTATATTTATTACAAAAGATTTTCTTCTGATTGAGGGGGATTGAGATGATTTGCCGTACAGTAATTTAGCGGGAGTATTAAAACTAAAAACTGTAGAAACTAATTTCTATCAGCTTCTGGTGGGACTTGGCAGTTGGATATGGCGCCGGACAAAATGCACTTTTGTGCAACACATTATTGGAATGATGAAACATTTAAAAAAACACTACCCGTTAATTAAACAGGTAGTGTAAATTAAATTTTAATGCCAGTATTAATTAGCCTTTCACTAAACGACGTCTACCGATAGCAATCAAACCAGTGGCAAACAACCACAAAGCTGACGGTACAGGTACAGAACTGATTTGTACACCAAAGTTATAGTTTGTTCCGGTTGTAGGAACGTAACCAAAATTGGCAGTATTGTCATTGTAAGCAGTTTGTACCGCATTTGGTGCAAACACCGACATTAATCCTTCTAAAGTGTCTGTAGATCGCACTTCAAAAGCCGCCCAATAAGTACCTGCATCTAAAGCAAAATTTAAACCTTGCAAACCATTCCACCCATCGGCAGTAAAAGTTGCTTGTTGTGCAAACAATTCACCTGTAGCAAGGTCAGGACGGTTATTAGCTGCATTACCATAAAGCGCAACGGTAAAAGAGTTGCCAACTTGGTTTACATCAACACCATTCATAAAACCTTGAATGCTGTTAATTTGAGTGGATTGAGTCGTGGTAAATTCAGCTGCCAACCATTGGGAATTAGATAAATCTAAGGCTGAACCCGCTTGATTGGGAGTACCAGTATCAAGAATGAAATCCGCCTTTGCCTGACTGCTTAGAATCAACGCTAAGATAGCAATTAAGCCTAAAGAACGTGTTAATTTTTTCATAATCAAATCTCAGTTAGAAAAAATTTAGAAGTGAGTTAACTGAACTGTTTCCAATTTTACAATTGGATTAGTCAATGTTGGATCAAAGCCCCAAGTGTCCATTTGAACTGCGCCACTTTGGAAAACTTTTACAGTTGCCCAAGAATACATACGATCATTCACAACAGAAGTAGCTGTTGAAGTTTCAAATGGTGATCCACCTGCACCGACTAATACTTGGTAAGAGTCAAATAGGCTTGGTCTTGAAACATTGTAGATATGTTCATGACCACAGAAGTAAGTCGCTTTATGGTTGTTAATGGTAGCCCAGAAAGTTGCTGCAGCTGAACTATCTGCATTGTTTAGAGAAGAAGTTCCACTTGGAGCTGAGCCTGAGTAAGCATAAAAATAAGCAGATTTATGACCAAATACAAAATTACGTTTTGCACCACGGCCTTCAGCCGCAGTTAAGTCAGCTTCTAACCAAGCAGTTGGAGCATGACCATCATTACCCACCGCATCAGTGTTGATGATAGCAAAATGTGAAGCGCCTACATCAAATGAGTAGCTTAATTGTGATTGGTTAGTTGCAAGACTGTCAGCCGCGCCACTTGAATTTGCAAAATTTGTTGGCGCAGTGCCAACTAAGTTTGTAAATCTTGCTGTGTCAAGAATTAAATCACCCATATTGTCACGCCATGCATTTTCGTTTTCAACTTGAGCGGCTTTACCACAACGCTTACATTGTGTTTCATGGTTACCTGGCACAGGGACCACATAAGTACCTGTTTCCATTAGGTTTGCAACCATGCCTCTCCAAAAACCATATTGTTTGTAGATTTGCATAATATCGGCATTAAGTACATCATCTAATACTGGAGATGCAATTGCAACTTCACTTACGCCAGTTGAATTTCTTGTTACAGGTACGCCTGCTTTTCCGTAACCCATAATCATGTCGCCATTAAAGAATAACAATTGGGATTTTTGCGCTTGGATAGTACGCATAATACGTGACCAAGCAGTTGTGTTTTGCAACCATTTGCAATCTTGGCCTGATAAACCTGGGTTAGCAACTAAACCGGTAGTGTTGGTTCCAACGTTAAAAGGAACCTGGCATTTGCCTACGCCTACTTGTGCTGACTTTGATGTTGATGGATCAATGTTTTGTGGATCTTGTCTTGAGTCACCGACTGTAGAAAAAGTCAGTACAACTGGATCAGCAACAACAGCAATAGAAGGTGCTGAATAAATAGCTGCTACCAATGAGAGTGAAGCTGCAAGCATAGCCTGCTTTTTAACTGATTTTATTTTTAATTCGAACATTTTATAGCCCTGTGAAGTTAAGTATTTATTTTGTAATTGAATATTTCGCAGGCATTTAAAAAACACACCAATATGCGACAAAACAAGTTGTGACAACTCGGCCATCTTAGTTCAAATTAAGATCCGAAGTTTTCCGACCCCGCTTCACAACGGGTTAAGCTTTAACACATAGATCATAATGTCAGGCTTATATGTCAATATGATTACACTTGGATTACAGTTTGAAGTATTAACTTACAAAATTTTTTTGTCTCTATATTAAATAACCAGGCTAGAATTAAATTAAGCTCTTGTTCAGCTAATCAAGCCTAAATTACTGCATCTTCTGCTCATTCAGATAAGGTTCTCACAATGAATATACGCTCCCGCTTTGGCTTAATAAGATTGGTCTTAATTATCACACTGCTGTTACCAACTTTTTTTGTTACCCCTCAGGTGCAAGCCAATCCCCTGGTTGATATTCGCTATTTTTACGATGCCCTGTCACCTTATGGCGTATGGGTAAATCATCCTACTTACGGCGAAGTTTGGTATCCGCGTAATGTGAGCCAGGATTGGCGACCTTATACCGATGGTTACTGGGCCTATACCAACGATTACGGCTGGCTGTGGGTCGCCAACGAACCTTGGGGCTGGGCGCCTTTTCATTATGGACGCTGGGCATGGGATGACTGGTACGGTTGGGTTTGGGTACCAGGAAGAGTCTGGGCTCCAGCCTGGGTATTCTGGCGTTCGGGTGGCGGTTATGCGGCCTGGTCTCCAATGCCACCCAATGTGGTGTGGCAGCCCGGCATCGGCCTGAACATCAGTTATTTTGATTATGACCGTGATTTACGCTGGGATTCCTGGATAGTCATACGTGATTATGATCTTCCTCATCGCCATATCCGAGACCATATTTTTCCCTCGCACCAAAATCGGGAAATCATTAACAGAACCAACCATTCCCAAAATATAACTCTAATCAACAACACGATTGTTAATCAGGGCGTACCGGTTAAACAAATTGAAGATATTACCCGCCAGCCGATTGTACCGGTAGTGCCCAGATTGCATGACAGAATGGACATCACTTCAGCCCGGCATCAAGATAGCCAACCTGATATTATCCGCTTGCCTATGGCTGCGCCTACCACAAATGAAATCCAGCAAAATGAAGAGCTGGCAAGAAGACTGGATGGCAAAAGAGCTGACGGCACCAGAACAGAGCAAGCTATTACTGATCCGACACAAATTAATAATCAGAATACCCGTTCGCCTGGTCGACTGGTTGGCATACAGACTCAAGTACCTACAAATAATATCGAAGCTAAAAATCCTGGCTTATCAGAATCAAGTAGCAAGATAATTCCACAACCGGCAATACCCGAAAATCCAGTCGTAGGTCTTGAACTTGATAACTCTGCGCAACATAAAAGACATGAAGACAATCGAAATCAACAAAGACAGGTAAATCCTGTTCAACAACCTTCCCAAGGTATTCCGGAATCTATCCCTGTTCAGACTCCGACTGAAAGACCACCAGTATTTACCCAAGAAACTGTCTCACCCGATGTATCAGTAAAACCTGTTATGCAACATAAAAGTGAAACATCAGATACTGCCCAGCCTGCTCAAGCACCTATAGTGATTGAAATACCCGCCCCCGAACAACCTCAAAATAATACGCAAAGACATCAGCAAGTACCTATCAAGGAAGTTATACAACCCATGCAACAAATTGAAACATTGCGCCCGAATGAAACACAAAGAGTGCAACCAGTCGAAACAATAAGCCCACAACAAATACAAAATAGTCAAACGACTGAAATACGGCAACAAGAAGTAGCTCGTCAGCAGGAACTGCAAAACCAACAGCAACTTCACAGCCAGCGCCAACAGGCTGAACGCGCCCAGCAAGAAGCTCAACAGCAACAACTACAGGAAGCTGCCCGCCAGCAGGAACTGCAAAATCAACAACAAATGCAACTTCAGCGCCAACAGGCTGAACGCGCCCAGCAGGAAGCCCAACAGCCACAACTACAGGAAACTGCCCGCCAGCAGGAACTGCAAAATCAACAACAAATGCAACTCCAGCGCCAACAGGCTGAACGCGCCCAGCAGGAAGCCCAAC
>CAILCX010000155.1 GCA_903832775.1 uncultured Methylobacter sp.
CGCAGTCGAGCCAACGGCGTACCTGTCAATGCATTGAAGGTGGCCTTGCAGGCTGCGCAACGGTAACGCTGTAAGCCAGAGGCCGAGCCCCAATGAGCAATATGATCATGTCCACACTTGGGGCACACGGGGGTTGTCAGGGTACGACTTTCGATCAAGGTATTGACGGCCTCTATGTAACTAATATTTCACAAGCGTTCCGCCACAAGTCCTGTCTGGTGCGGCGTCATTTCCTCAAGTCTATTTGCCAATATTAGGAATTCTTCAGCTTTCATTGCTCCTCCTATCATACTGATTCATATGGAATCAGTATAGTCCACTATTTAAAAGTGACATAGCCCTTATTAAACTATTATGCCGTGCTTATCAATTAAACGGTAAAGACTTACTCTTGATATCCCCAGTAATTCAGCTGAACGACTCAAGTTATTGCCAGTATGGTGCAAACTGGCAAGAATCAAATCACGATCTGCATCAGCACGACCTTCATCAAGAGTTTGCAGTGCCCTGCTTTTTTCTCTTCGATCAAGACCTAAATCTTCAGGAGTAAGCAACCCGTTTTCCGAAGTAACAATTGCACTTCGAATACAATTCATTAATTCCCGAACGTTACCCGGCCAACTGTAACTATTTAATAAGTTAAGCGATTCAATTTGAAAACCTTTCGCTTGATAACTATGCCCCGCAGAGAATTTCTTAAAGAAATAACAAGCAAGAGATTCAATATCCTTAGCTCTTTCACGTAGCGGCGGCGTTTCTATTTGCAAAACCTGGAGGCGATAAAACAGATCCTCTCTAAAATCTTTTCTTTGCACTGCGGCTTTCAGATCGACATGAGTAGCTGCAATGATACGTACGTTCACCGGAATATTTTCTGACCCACCAATTCGTCTAATGGTTCTGTCTTCAAGAAAACGCAACAAATTCACTTGCTGCTCATAAGGCAAATCGCCAATTTCATCCAAAAATAAAGTACCACCTTCAGCTGCTTCAATACGACCTATTTTTCTTTGTACTGCGCCAGTAAAAGCGCCTTTCTCATGACCGAACAACTCTGACTGAATCAAGTCTTTTGGAAAAGCACCGCAATTAATGGTGATAAGCGGATGCTCAGATCGACTAGAATGATTATGTACGGCATTGGCAATCAATTCCTTGCCTGTTCCAGTTTCTCCCTGTATAAGAACAGAACAGTCCTCTTTGGATATCTTTTTAAGTAACTTAAACAAGTCCATCATAGCCGGACTATCTCCAATAATCCCAAAGTTTGATGTAAAGCTATTTATTTTCTTTGGAAAATTCTGAGATACTTTACTCATGCCATAAGCATGCCCTAATGTGAATAGCATTGATTCCTTGTCAATTGGCAACGTTATATAATCAAAACAATATTCTGCTATTAATTTAATCTCTTCCGAGGTCTGAAGAGCATCAGGCGTGGTTCCTTTTGGTAACCCCATAATCCATTTAATACTGGAGTTTGAATTAAACAGGTCCTTAACCGTAGAAAAATATTCCTTTCTGCAACACTGAAAACTTGCACAGGCTGTAAACGTACACTTATCAACCAAACACAAGCCCACATGAAAAATATGTTGATCCAATAGTTGAGATACTTGTTCAAGTGTATTTGCAATATGGATTTCCCAAGGATAACTTAATAGCTCATCTGAAACTTCAGTACCATATTCCGTCGATTGAAATAGAAGAAGATTACGTTTTTCTATAGTCATGAGTATATTGCTCCGTCCAATAAATGCTAATTTTATAATTAAGTTATTCATGAATATGATTGTTTTCTCATCTATTCAGCAATTAGATCGACTCTAACACTTAACAGTACTAATCTCATGAATGCTTTTTATTTATAACCGCAAACAATAATAATCATGTGCAGCATCAATATTTATGCATATAACGCGCCAAAAAACAAAATACCGCAATAAATAATTCAATTCATTGTTTTTTAACGTAATTAAACACATATCAACACATAGCATTTTATAAGCCTCCCCACCTAGCTAAAGCAAGTCTCTAGTAGCTCATAGATATTAATCCCAACCACACGCTCAATTAATATCATCAAACACTGATACAACTCCACTCCACAAGAAGTTCTATTCATCACATTGAGCAACTACCCAACTAAAACCTCTTAATTACACGAATATGACTTAACTGACAAAAATCTGCCGCTTACCTGACAAGAATGACAAAAATACGAGAAATGACAAAAGCATATGACAAAATATAAAAGATCACCCAAGTAAACTGTTATCTCAAAAAATTTAGCAATTCGCACCAGCAACTGAATCAATAGATAAAAGACGCCCATCTTGGAATTGTAAGACCTGATCACCGACTCGATCTGTCTACTTATAGCCCTGACCTAATCGAAACTGACCAAACTGGAGGATTTGTTTCTCTGAGTTTCACTAAAAACAAAAGCAACGGTATTAATATTTACTGTCAACGCGAAAATGATACTGATTGGGTATTAATATGTCGCGCAACCGTATCTCCTTATGTTGATAGTTCTCCCATTTTATTAAAAAATGGTCTACCTTTAAATTGGTGAAACAGAAAATTTTAAGGGGGAGGTATGATACGCAGAACAGGCCTTCAGCGCCTGGCACCTCAAGATCGGAAGGCCTGGCAAAAGCAGTACTATGAACATCAAAAGCACTGGCAGCGCAGACGCCTTTTAGCGTTGAAAGCTATTTGGGATGGACAAAACCTGTC
>CAILCX010000156.1 GCA_903832775.1 uncultured Methylobacter sp.
CCAGACCCGCTTGGTAAATGTAAGACAGTTATTAATAATAAAAAATCTGTAGTGCCACCTGAGGCGATGAAAAAATTATAAGTTGTTGTAATAATGAGTAATTGTGCTAGCAGGTGACGAAGATGGGTTAAAAGCAGTTTTCCAATATATGCGATTCGTCTATTTCGACAAATAAAGCACTCTTCAATATTTTTTTGCCAAGTACTTATCATATTTTTGAAATTTCCTATGCTATAAGTTTAACCCACATCATGAGATGAAGGAGAGTACCATGAACACATCAATTGGTAGTTTTGACAGTAAGCTTGTCAGTACCGTAAGTGTAGAAACACCAAAAATTAATGTTACAAGTTCCATCAAGGCGTCGGAAGTAACGCCTGCATTATCGAGTCCGGCCACCTTAGTTACGCTGAGTCAATCACAGTCTCAACTCAATGATGTCTATAGTCGTAAGGGTATCTCAGATAAGTTCTACACCCCTGTTACCCAAGAATCAAAGGTAAATCTTCAATCTTCCTTGCCGAGTGCATCTGATATTCAAATATCGTCACAAAATCAGAAGAAAATGCAGAATTATGTGGATATTCAACAAGCTGTATATTCAGTTACACAGGATCAGAGCGAAAAATCGGGGACAACGATATCTTTTCTTAGCTAAAGTCTGAAAGCCCGATTAAACAAATGAGGATTGTCTCTAACCAGCCATTGTTATCAATAATGGCAGCCTGATCCGGTGTGTTGATTTTAGCGGCCTTTATTTGTTGTCTTATTGCATAGCTATACTGATTATTAATGAATCTATATGAAACGAACCAAGATAAAGGTTATCCCGTGTCTAGATGATTTACTCAGGCAGCGCGTTGCTTTTCACGAAGCGGGTCACGCGGCGGGAATTTATTTAAATAATAAAGCCAGGCAGTTATCGCCCGTTATTTTCAATATCGTGTTCAAGGCAACCATCAGGGAGACCGATGGGCGTTCTTTTCAATCTATTCATGGTGATTGCCTGGCCAGGGTAGAAGGTGGACGCTTAATCGAACCATTACCAAATTTCATTCACAACGTCGCTTCCGGAATCACCGCACACAATGAACCTGAAGAGCCATTCTCGGATCTATATAAGGCGATTTTTGAGGCCGATATTATTAATCTGCTGATTGGCCCCCTCGCTGAAGCCAAATATATCGCTAATATTGATAATGAGTTATTTTCTCGGCAATTATTTAATATGAATGCCTTAAATTTCTATGGCGGTGAATCAGATATTGCCAAGGTTAACGAGTATTTTCAAAGCTGCTCTGCCGATGAAAAGCAAAATGAACAAAAATTGAATGCCTTATTTAACGAAGCGTTCGATTTTGTGAATAATGATGCACACTGGCAGGCAATTACTCAGTTGGTTATTCATATGCTAGCTAGCCGTTCCGAACGTATGGATTGTGAAGAGATCGTTAGTCAGCTTGATCACGCCATGGCGAATTATAAAGACCGTCGAGGCCTTGAAAGACGACATGTTTATGGACCGCTAAAATTCAAAAAAAGCGACCTTGGCTAAAGCTAGCCCACCGACGCCCAGGGAACCTTACAGCAAAATAAAGCCGTTTATCGCATCACGTATCGATAGTGCCGACCGTTACTGAAACCGTAAATTTGAGGATTTTAAAATTGAAACCAATAAAATAGTGCCCGTTTACGCTTTTGGTAATCATGATCCAAAAAGACTAGTGTATATCAGCAAATAGCCATGAGGATTATCATCGTTTATTGATTACCTTGATTCAACCTAATATCCTCCGTTGGGGGAGTATATTGCAGCCAGAATCGCGGCTAATGCCGATACGATTCGAGGTTTATGGGTAATAGGAAGTTTTTTAAGCTGAAATCGGCTTTTCGTTTTGAAGTACGGACTCGCCTAGCGGTTTAATGATTTGTTGCAGCGATGAATCAGTCACCGACGTATTGGGATCAATATTATTTTGTATCCCGATCTGCTGAACGGCATTAAACAGATCAGTAAAAGCTAACATTTGATTCTCGAAGGGGTCCAAAGCCGACTGAGCCGTTTTTAATAAGTCTCTGGCATGGCTAAAGAAATCAACCGCCTGTTTGATTTGCTCAGGGTCAATTTTCTGTTCTGGAAAACGCACTTGTTGATAAGCCGCCACAGCCTGAACAGATTTTTCCATGGTAAGACTCATCGAAAAACTTGCAATTTGCTGGGTATCTAGCCCAATCTGCTGGACGTGATTCAAGGCTGACTTTGTGTTGCCGCTAAAAAAATCCTGTCCGACTTGATCCATTTGGCTTAACAAATTTCTCAACGATTTTTGTTCGTTTTCATTCAGATTGCCATCTACCGTAACAGAGAAATTGGCGTTTTTTTCAGAGTTGCTTTGAAAAGCGCTTGCGCTAATGCCATTTTGTTGAATATTTCCGCCACTTTGGTCGACCGATGCGGATTGATTGAGCCGAATTTTAATGACATCGCCTTCCTTGGTAACAACCTCTATTTCAGCTGATTGTTTAAGTTGAGCTGAAAATCCTTGCAGTTCGGAAACGGAGCTGGCTGATGTCTGATTAAACAAGTCGAATTTCGATAATCCGTCTTGTATTTTGGTGTAGGTGACATCGAGATTTTCTTTAATTTGTCCTTTAAGTAATCCCATGCTATTTAATGCATCACGCGCATCACTAAAACCGGTATCAATGCCTTGTTTCACTTGGCTAAGAAACTTGTCCTGGTCAAAATTGGGATCGGAGTTTTTCAACTGTCCGATAGTTTTATTAACAAATGCTAGGATTCGGTCTGCTACTTTATCAGGTGAAAAGTCGGTGTGATTAGTATTTGCAGGGGATAAGCTGTCAGCACCTATGGATTTTTGAATTCCCTGGATAATCTGATTTTCAATAATCTTTTCGGGACTATTGTTTACTGCCGGTTGATTTTGGTCGGGCGCTAATTTCTGGATGCCGGTATTGTCAGAGACAAGAGCGTGGTTAAAACGCTGGGTATTTCTAGCTAAAAACTGAAAAGGTGAAATTGAATTTTGAATTGAATAGCTGTTCATTGCGGCGCCCTAATTTATTGATCATCGTATATTAGGTAGCGGCTTACACTTTATAAACTTTAGTTTTGTGAACTGAAAAACAAAATAGCTAATGTTTTTGCACCAACTGCAAATGGAGAATACCTAATGACCAACTATGCGCTCCTTATACCCGACTCTTCTATCAGTTCATATAATTTGGGGGGCGCTTGCTCGAAAAGTAGTTGTAAGGCAGTTTCTAAAGAGGACGTGGAAATTGACGGAGTATACTCTTCGGTTCAAATACCGGATAATCTGAAATCTTCAGGGCGTAAACTATTATCGGGGCAAACCAGCAAAGCGCGATGAATTGTATTTTCAAGTTCGCTGATATTACCTCGCCAGTCATAAGCCAATAAAACCAGCTTGGTAGCCGGAGACAAATGGGCTTCACTATAGCCTAAACGGTCAACGTAAATTTTCAGGAAATGCATGGCCAGAGGCATTATGTCGTCAATAATATATTCGTAAAACTGAATGATTATGGTGCACAATTAATGACAAAATCATCACAATACTCACCGATCTTTGTCTCTGGACAGACAGACAGCGCTATAGCGTCGCAATTCAGTTTTGTTTGGCTCAAGCAGTGGGCGATTATCCAGAAAGGGTGAAAAGGTTGCGCGTGTAAGTAACGCCCAAGTGGCATCATTTGATAGTTGACAGTAAATATTAATGCCGTCGCTGTTGTATTTGGTGAAACTTAAAATGACAACCCCGCGGGTTTGATCAATACCCGTCATGTGGTAAGGTCAAAAGTGTCTTCTGGCCCTTCTATATAGGGTCTTTACATCGGATTCTGGTAAGCCATAATTGGAAATAAGATGATCTGGCCAAACCAGAAAAGCATGGTCTCCATTGGGAATAAAATTTGACTTGGGCATAATGAACTCCTTGAACGGACTTAAGTTGGGATGAATGTAAAGCTTGTCAGGCCTGTTTTTAAAGTGAAACGGTAACTGTTGTTTATTGATGGTGCATTTTTATTGTTTAAATTTAAGTTTGAGCGATTTTATAGCGCTATTGGATCATCCAGTGGGACTATTGGAATGTCCAGTGGCGCCACTGGAACGTCCAATAGCCCCACTGGGATGTCCAGTAAATCACAAACCGCTGCAAGCCTTGATAGATATGGTCTGTAGCGATTCCTACTGAGTCTTCCAATAGCGCCACTGGAAGACTCAATAAGGGTATTACCCTCATTAAAATGCACAATGGTGCATTATCTGGTCAGACTCACTCATCGACTATGTCAATTGGGACTGCCAACAAGAGTAATTTAACCTGATTCGGTGTGACTTGGGATCTGGCTGGGTCTATTGCGTTTGCTAATAAAGCTATTCTTTATAAACCCCACCGGTGCCCTTGGACACTGCCGTCTTAATTCAAGAAATTCCCGATAAAAAAGTCGCTATTATTTTCTATACCATTAGCCCATCTAAAAATGGTATTGAAGACATGGAAAAACTCATTTATTTGTTTGCTTAGCGGCAGCTATTCTTGCGTATAAGTTGATAGAAGGCGAACCATCCCGCCCATACTTCATAAAAGGTAAAAAGTGAAAAACCAATCGCTATCCAGCTTCCTTGCCAATAGGCGTAAGCCAGGAGCAGTATAGCCATCATGAGGCGCATAAGTGGGTCTGTTTTGCCAATGTTTGGGTTCATTTATCTATTTCACATAAGGCTAATGCCTCGTTTATCAATTCTTGGAAAGGTTTAATGCAAATCGATCAACAACAACTTGAATCCTTAAGCACTTGCCAATTCAGTTCGTAAATATGATTGTTAATTACCGTTTCCAATTCGCAAGCAATAATGTCTTCATTTTCTGCCCGAATCAATTTGGTGACCATAAAGTGACGTTCTTTTTGCTTGGGTGTAACGGCTGTCCACTTTGAACGCAGAAATTTATTGGGATTGATTTGATTCATGGTTAGTCTTCGATTAGCTGAGCTTTACTGTGTTGGCGGCAAACAATAGCAAGCGAAAATACTGTAGCAAAACTCCAAAACTGGCAGTAGCAAAGGAACATTTTCTATCAGTGGAACAATGCGCCGGTAATAAGGCAGTTGTTTCCAGCCCTGTATGAAACCCATTACACCAGATTGCAGTTGCTGATAATCGTCGATTACATACATCCGAGACATGGCCTGTTGGTAGGTTAATCCTGCTGTCGCCAAGCAGTATTGTCTTGGGTAATATCAATCCAGTTTACATTACCCGCTTTATCAAGCTTTTTCATCGCGTTGATTTCAAGTCTGCAGATTGGGCATTCGCCATCATGAAAACAAGTGACTTTGGGTTTAGCTACTGTGATTTAAAAATCCCGAGGGTTAAGCAAACACCACTAAAGCCCCAGTAAGATTTAGTCTAATCTTATACAGTCTCCCTTGATTATTTGAATTTGCAATATTTCCTCCATTGTAAACAATAAATTATTTGGGTTATTTAGCTAACGATGGCTTAATAAGCTGTTAAAATTAAGGTTTTATTTCAAGGGAGATATCAGTGGTCAAATCCGAGTTAATACGTTTATTAAATGAAAAACATCCAGAACTGGCAGCAAAAGATGTAGAGTTAGCGGTAAATTGTGTATTGGAACAGATGATTACTGCTTTGGAGAAAGGCGAACGCATCGAAGTTCGTGGCTTTGGTTCATTTAATCTGCATCACCATGCAGCTCGTATTGGCCGTAATCCTAAAACGGGTGAAGTGGTTCAGTTACCGAAAAAGGTAGCTCTTCATTTTAAGCCAGGCAAAGCGCTTAAAGAACGAGTTGATGCAGCAAGTTGCAAGTACCCCATATCAGTGCAATAAAGCTTGATTTTAAAAAGGTGACGAAATGACTGAAAATAAAGAAATGACAATCGGAGAGCTTAGGCAATCGGCTATGGATGCGTTAATATTATTTAAAGATGGGAAAATAAAAAAAAGTCAGTTGAACGCTATCACAGACCACCTTAAAGCAGACATGAAAACTATGAAAGTTGAGCTAAAGGCTGCTAAAGCGGTAAGAGATGAGATAAAAGCAACGAAATACGCTATCGCACAAAGAAAGCTACTAGGCAAAGAAAACGAATAGCCATAATCTAAAATCAGAAGCTCGGACATAGTCACTTCGGATTAGGTAAATACTGTCTTAAGGTGTGATTGCACCCAATCGCGCATGAGATCAGATAAAGAAATATTCATAGTCGCAATAGTAGTATTTCTAGGCTAACCAAAAAAGACATTATGGCAATTTGTGTCAGCCTTTTTTTGGGTGGTCGAATTTTTTATTGGTATCATGTTTCATGTTTCATTTTGCAGATAGGCCTGTTCTTTATAATGCCGACTATGCCAAACAAATCCAACTGCTGTAACCAGCATTAACCCTGCAAAAAACCAAAAATAATTAGCTCCGGCAAGTCGGCTGGAACCATCGGGATTTTCAATGAAAAAATTTACCGCGCTGGTGAACAGATTTCCCAGCGCAACTGCCGCCATGTAAAAAGACATAACCAGCGATTTCATGGTCCTCGGCGCTTGAGTATAGGAAAATTCCAGGCAAGTGATTGATACCATTACCTCTGCAGACGTTAGTAACAGATAGGCGAGTATCTGCCAGCCAATATTGGGGTGAAACCCAGCATCAATCCGCGTTTGAATGCCAGCAACCAAAACAAATGACAAGACCGTTATAAACAGACCGATGGCTATTTTGTTGATATAACCCAGGTGCATAAAACGGCTTAGTCGCGGATAAAGTTGTTTATAGAACAAGGGTGTCAGTATGACAATCAGCAATGGATTGGCGGCTTGTATTTGTGAGGGCAAAACTTCAATGCCAAACAGTAATCGATCCATTTGTTGCGCTTGTAAAACCCAGGAGGAACCATTTTGGTCGAACAAAGCCCAGAACATTGCAATAAATAGATAGATGCTGCTTAAGCGGATCATGCAACGCAATCCCTCACCGCTCATGGCCTCACGCACAAAACCCATCCCTGCCGCAGGTATATGTACAAACCGATAGCGCCCCGACCAAAATATCACTATTGCTAGGAGCATCAACACGCCAGGCACCAGAAATGCGACTGATGCACCAAAGGTTTTAAGCAACCAGGGCACCAGTAGCATTGCGACAAACGCACCAAGGTTAATCGTCAAATAAAACCAACTGAACACTTTGCTTAGCCACTGTTGATTGCTGGCACCAAACTGGTCGCCAACATGGGCGGAGACGCAGGGTTTTATGCCGCCCGCACCCATTGCAATTAAAGCTTGTCCCACCAATAAGCCTGTTCGTGTGTCATCCAAGGCCAGGCAAAAATGGCCCAGGCAATAGACCAGAGACAGCAGCAGGATGGTTCGGTACTTGCCCAAAATACCATCCGCTATCAACGCACCTATAAATGGAGTGAAATAGGTAATGGAAACAAATAAATGAAAGTAGCCCTTCGCCTCGTTGGGCGTCATAGGTGCGAAATTGCCGCTGGCATCCATTAAGTATTGCGTCATAAAGACAACCAAAATTGCCCGCATACCGTAATAGCTAAATCGTTCTGCTAGCTCATTGCCAATAATAAAAGGAATGCCTTTGGGTATTTTAGTCGAAGGCGCAGGGGCGGTACGATAGGGCGTTTTCACAAAAAAAGTCTCTATTGGCTTTTAATTTCATTTATACATGCTTCTCATCCCAAGGCTCATTAATACTGAGCTAGAGGCTTCATTGCTACAATCGCCAACCAAGGTTGTTCATGGATGGGCCTGCCTGCAGGCCGATAGTAATAATTTATCACCTTAAATCCTGCGGCCTCTATAAATAACTTGCTGGACTCGAATTCCAGGTGATGCCCGTATCTTTGATCTGACCAGCCTTCGCCCTCACCGCGAGGATTAGACAAAAATAAAATACCATCGGGTCTTAAAGCTGTGTATAACTCACCAAGTACACGTGGCAATTCCTGACTGGGGACGTGAAAGAGTGAAGCATTAGCAAAGATGCCGTCATAAGCATGCCGGGGTAGTTCCAGGCTAAGAAACTTTTGATGAAGAATCTCACAGCCAGTATAGCTACGAGCCATAGCACAAAAGACTTCGCTGCCATCGAGACCCACCGGCCTGTGTCCCAAGGACTGGAAATATTTAACATCTCTTCCCGGTCCACATCCCAAGTCTAAAATATCCAATTTTTTATCTTTTGGAAATGGCGCTAAAAATGCCTCATAGTTCTGAATCACATCGTGATCTTTTGTGCCATGCCAAAAGGCGTCAGCATTTTGATTATAATGGCTTAGAGTAACGGTTTCGACTTGATCTAAATCGACTGGTTGTTGTTTCATAATAGGATAATTATCGCCACAGGCTGATGATTTATTGCATTGTAACAAGTAAAAGGGTAGAAACTGTTCAGCCCATCTAGTGATGATCCGCTTCTAAAAAGTCATAGCTAAATTATCATCTGAAATATCCTTTGGCGATTTATCAAACGTGCTTAAACCTTTTTTTGCGATAAAACGTCCCGCTCGCTTTGATTGCCGCCAGAGTCGTCGCCAATAATCTTCTTTATGGTATTCCTTAAGGCAGCGAAGATAGCGTAACTGTTTGGCTTGTTCGAGTTGCTGGAAGATCGCAGGTATCATACCTGCCTCGATATTGTATTCAAATCCTGCTTTTAAATTAACCGGTGCAATTTGGTCAATAGATAAGTCCAATTCGTAGGTAATGGTGTCCATCATGAGTCTTATTGCCTGAGCTTTGCTTGAGCAAGGTTCCAAAATATTATACGGTGGATTCCATTCTCTAAGTGGTCGTAATTTATCGATATGCGTTAAGGCGACAACCATAGGTGGTAAGCTGTTTTGGTCTTTGGCTACAAAACAATTCCGGATGGCTTGCAGCATTTTTTTATCTGGATCGCGCGCTGCATTGGTTGCTGAAATTGCCAGAATAATCAAGTCACTCCTAACTATTTCTTCCGCAGCTTTTGCAAACAGACGCTGACAGGCATCGCTACCATAGCCTTCGCAATCCAGGATAATCGCCGACTCCAAACCGGACCGTTCCAAGTGATAAGAAATGATACCTTCTGTAGTCGGAATTACATTGGTTTCGGCTTTTTTTGCGCCAAACAAGGCGTTGATAAGACTGGATTTTCCGGCATTAGTCTGACCTAACACCAAAATACGAAACGGTTCTGCTATAGCAAGCGCTTCTCTGTGGTTGATTTTGTCCAGTTCGAGCCGCGATTGTCGTGTGGCTTTAGTGAAAAAGCCATTGTCCAGCACCATATTGCCGCTATAAAGTTCAATAGCGTAATAGCCAATTTTCTTGATATAGGCGTCGATAAGCCAGCTTTTTAATTCAGCAGTGGAATAAGACAATAGGCTATCAGTTGTCAGAATTCTTAGTTCGCGTATCATTGCCGAGACTGGATCAAAACCAGCGGAGACAATACGGAAAAGCCGATACAGTTCGCTGGCACGCGTCGCAAACTTACGACTTTTAATAAGATCGCTCAAAGAAAAAATATGGCTGCCCGGTATGTTCTCAGAAACATTAATGCGTAATTC
>CAILCX010000157.1 GCA_903832775.1 uncultured Methylobacter sp.
AAATGCTTTAACTTCTCCACCCTGAAGTTCTGCCATAACTTTTGTTAATGCAGCCGTTAAAGTTGTTTTACCGTGATCCACGTGACCGATTGTGCCGACGTTGACGTGTGGCTTGCTACGTGAGAATTTTTCTTTGGCCATTAAATTACACCTTTAATAATCAACACAACACATGGAGCTCATAACCGGATTTGAACCGGTGACCTCTTCCTTACCAAGGAAGTGCTCTACCTACTGAGCTATATGAGCCTTGTAATCTTATACTTTTATGGAGCGGGTGATGGGAATCGAACCCACGTGATCAGCTTGGAAGGCTGGAGTTCTACCATTGAACTACACCCGCGGAATTTTAAAAGTGGTGGAGGGGGGAGGATTCGAACCTCCGAAGGCAGAGCCGGCAGATTTACAGTCTGATCCCTTTGGCCGCTCGGGAACCCCTCCGTTATCATATAACTCATGTATTATCTTTAATTTAACGCACACTGTCAATCAATAATTTTGTGAGAATTCATTTTATTCATCACAATCGACATTTCTTGCAACGCCATTGCTTCAACACACCCTGTTCCGATATCAAACAACAATGACAAAACATTCATTTCTTTTTGCGAATTATCAGACAGCACATAATCCGAAACCAACCTCCCAGCTGGAGGCCTACCTATTCCAATCCTTAACCGATAAAATTCCTTAGATGACAGATGCGCAATAATATCCCTTAAACCATTATGCCCAGCATGCCCCCCATCTTTTTTAAGCCTCATCACACCTAAACCAAAATCCAACTCATCGTGTACAACAAGAATCTCATTTGGCCTTAATTTATAATATCGAGCAACCTTACTCACAGCACGACCACTACAATTCATAAATGTTAGCGGCTTTAGCAATATTACCTTAACACCACCAATCACAACCTCTGATATAAGCCCGTCGAACCTCGCTTCTTTAGACCAGTCATAACTCTTATCTTTTATTAAATGGTCTAAAAACAAAAACCCAACATTATGCCGGGTTTTATGGTACTGCTGGCCAGGATTTCCCAGGCCAACTATTAGCTTAATCATTGATTATCAATCAATACTAAACAGACTCTTCCTTGCTAGCCTTTGACGGCATCATTGATGCAACAGGGTGATCATGCTCAGGACCTTGAGCTAGCGCCAATATTTCAACCCCATCTGGCAATGCAATATCTGAAAGATGTGCCGATTCACCAATATCAAGATTGATTAAATCAACCTCAATAAAATCAGGAAGCGCTGCTGGAAAGCATGAAACCTCAACATCAATCATTGAATGAGCCACAATACCGCCCTTCTTTCCACCAACAGAATTACTTTCGTTTATAAAATGCAATGGAACATGAACCTTTAATAATTCAGACATTTCCACCCGAAGAAAATCAAGGTGCAATACTTGAAATTTAGCAGGATGACGCTGAACAGCCTTAAGAATAGCCTTTTCGTTATTTCCATCTACACTAATCTCTAACACATGAGAATAAACAGCCTCATGTGAAAGATGCTTAATTACTTCGTTATGACTTAACGAGATCATTTTAGGCTCGCTATGTCCACCGTATATTACCGCAGGAACTTCACCCGCACGTCGCGCTCTTCTGGCAGCGCTTTTACCTGATTGCCCACGACTCACGGCAACAAACTCAAATACGTTAGACATTTTCCTATCAACCCCGTGTCATTGGACACAACTAATTAAATTTTATTAAGCTACTTTCAATCTACATATAGCGAGCTAACTGATTCACCCACAGCAATCCGCCTTATTGTTTCAGCAAGCATTTCTGCTACACTTAACTGCCTTATTTTTCCTAACTCGGCAGCTTCATTGCACAATGGAATTGTATCCGTTACAACAAGCTCATCAAGCTCTGAATTTTTAATATTTTTTAAAGCGGAACCTGACAATACAGCATGCGTACAATACGCTACAACTTTAACTGCCCCATGTTTTTTTAATGCTCCGGCAGCGTTACATAATGTACCAGCAGTATCAACCAAGTCATCAATTAGCACACAACTTCTTCCGCTCACATCACCTATGATGTGCATTATTTCAGCTACATTTGCTTTTGGCCTACGCTTATCGATAATAGCCAAATCTGCATCATCTAGCCTCTTTGCAAGAGCCCTAGCCCTTACAACCCCACCAACATCAGGCGATACTACAATCAAATCCTTGTATTTTTGTCTCCACACATCTCCAAGTAAAATTGGTGACGAGTAAACATTATCAACAGGTATATCGAAAAAACCTTGTATCTGATCCGCATGCAAATCAACAGTTAACACCCTATCAGCACCTGCTTGCTCAATCATTTTTGCAACTAACTTCGCACTAATTGGAACGCGAGCTGAACGTGATCTTCTGTCTTGTCTTGCATAACCATAATAAGGCATAACAGCCGTTATTCTTGATGCTGACGCACGATTCAGCGCATCAATCATCACCAACAACTCCATTAAGTTTTCATTTGTTGGTGAACATGTTGGTTGAATAACAAAAACATCTTTTCCGCGAACATTTTCTTCAATTTCAACAGCAATTTCACCATCACTGAATCTGCCGACTGTAGCCATTCCTAGCCGCATATTGAGCTTCTTTACTATTCCGTCTGACAAAGCTAAATTTGCATTACCAGAAAACACCATCACAGAGGTGTCACTCATTCAGCACTCCCAAATAGAAAATAACTCAACGGAGATAATTGGCTGGGCCGCAAGGATTCGAACCTTGGTATGCGGAGATCAAAACCCCGTGCCTTACCGCTTGGCGACGGCCCAATAATCGTTTTAATTAACTTAATGCATTGCAAACAAGGGCGATCTATTGACAGCCATTACTAAATAAGCTTGCCATTTTTTCGCTAGCACATCAAATGCAACTTCTGCTAATTCCTTATTACGAAATTCTGCAAATACACATGAACCTGTTCCTGTAAGCCTTGCATCTGAAAATCTTTCTAAATCAATCAACGCATAATTTACTTCTTTATAGCGCTCTCGCACTACTTCTAGACAATCATTTTGTTGCTGACCTGCTATAAAGTCGGCTATTGTGATTGATTTACTATTTCTTGTCAAATCTTTATCCAAAAACACTTCTTTTGTATCAACATGACAATCAGGCCTTATAACTACCATCCATTTCTCTGGTATTTCTATTTTTTTTAGCTTTTCACCAACACCTTCCGCCCATGAAGATGAGCCAAATATAAAAACAGGCACGTCCGCCCCCAAAGTCAAGCCCAAAGCCATCAATCGCTCAATAGTCAACCCCAAACCCCACAGGCTATTAAGCACCACAAGCGTTGTAGCTGCATCTGAACTTCCACCACCAAGACCTCCTCCCATTGGCAGATTTTTCTCTACTTCAATACAGACACCTTGATCACACCCCGTTTCTTCTTTTAGCAGCAGTGCCGCTCTTATTGTTAAGTCATCTTTTTCAAGGACACCCGGAATAGCTTTTTTTAAAGATACACTGCCATCCTTAACCGGATGAAATGTTAACCAATCACATAAGTCGATAAATTGAAACACAGTCTGTAAGAGATGATAACCATCATCTCTTTGGCCGGTAATGCGAAGCATCAAATTTATTTTTGCCGGTGCAGGACAACTTTGCCCCCAAACATACTGACTAGTTTTTTCTTTTGTCATTTAAAATCCAATTATTGATAATCAATTTTAATTTAATCTTATTGTTCATTATTGTTACTTTGCGAGGCATTAGACCACCATCTTCAATAACTTGCATTTGTGAAAACTCATTTAACCAACCAGATTGATCAAAACCCATTTCAGTATCTCGGTATTGTCCATTTGGTTCTGGCAATCCCACAACCCAATACTTTAAACTTTGAACTGGCACGAACATTCCAAGCTGTGCATTTATAAACTCATCGGGCTGATTTGATGACTTGACATCCCCTCCCCCTCGATCTATCTCAACACTATCACCTGTCATTGTAATTATGACGGCTCCCTGACCTAAAGGACCGGATATCTTGATCTTTTCAACCTCAGAGTCATGATCCCAAGTTATATTTGCTGACCATGAATCTTTTTGTCCCACCAATGCAATTCGGCCTTCAAATGACCATTGATCTAATTTATATAGATTTAATCTGGAAGCTCTTGAATACTTAATTCCATTTTCGACTGGATCACTAGCACAGGCTGTCAATAATAAAAGAGATAGGCCTAACAGTAATTTCAGCGCTGCCATCATCAGTTTATTCTTCGCCACTCAATATTCTTTTTTTGAAATCCAGTAAATATTCATCTAATGGCGCTTTTTTAAAAGACTCGTTAAATATCTTTTTGGCTTCACTCTTTTTACCAAAAGCCCATAAAACTTCAGCTAAATGAGCTGCTATTTCATTTTCCTGCTGTTTTGAATAAGCTAGCTCAAGATATGACAACGCCTTGTCAAGCTTCCCCTGCTTAAACAGCAGCCAACCATAACTATCCATAATTACAGCTTCATTAGGTTGTAATTTAAGCGCATGCTGCAAGTATTTTTCTGCATCACTATAACGACCAGCATTGTCAAGTAAGCTATACCCCAATGCATTCAATGCCTCAGCGTCATCTGGATTTTTTAATAATATTTTTTTGAGATCAGCCTCAAGCATATCATTCTTATTAAGTCGCTCAGCGACAAGAGCCCGCGTGTATAACAAATCTCTCTGCTCTGGATCGGAAACCAAAGCTTCAGTTAACAGCTTTAAGCTTTTCTCGTATTTCTCTTGCTGACCATAGATCCCAACCTGCATTAATATTAAACGATTCTTTTGCTTTGGAAACTTACCCATCAACAAATTTAATCGCTCTTCAGCCTTTTCATATTGTTTACTTTTTACCAAAAATGAAACTGATGAAATAGCTGCATCAAAAACGAACGGCCCATCAGTTACCTTATCAAACCAGGCCATAGCCTTTTCTAAATGCTCTCTTTTTTCTTCAATTTTACCTAAATAAAAAGCTGCCTGCATTTTCCATTCATCTTCGCTCAATAAGTGCTTAAACTGCTCCTCGGCTTTCTCCTCATGATTCAATTGCAAATGCACCAACCCAAGTGCAATCCGACTTTCAGCATCCTTAGGATTTGCCAAAACAATACTTTGATATATTTCTACAGCCGCTTCATAGTCTGATGCCTTTATTAACACCTGAGCCAAAAGTTTCTTAAATTTATCATTACCAGGATATTTAAGGTCTGCAGTTTTTAACAATGCTTTGGCTTTATTCAAATCACCTGAGAACACCGCTATCTGAGCTTGCAGCACCAAAGCTTTATCCCAGTCAGGCTGAATACTCAGGACTTGCCTGATCTTACTTTCAGCAAAAGCATTATTTTTAAGCTCCAATGCCAATAGCGATTGAACAAAATAAACACCGGCTTGCCCCGGGTTTTTGCTTGCTACGTCATCCAATACTTCAGACATAAAATTTGCCCGACCATCTCGCTGCAAAACATTGGCCAATTCAAGCGCCGTATTTTCAAAGCCAGCCGGATCACTTTTTAACAAGGTAGTTAAATGTTCAGCTGCAATTTTTTTATTTCCGGTTCTTAAGGCTGATAACGCAGCTATTTTCCTCGCTGTCGAATTGCCATTATCTTGTTTCAACCATAAAGATACCGCCTCATCTGTTTTATTGCCATCCTTCATATACATAGCAATCTTGGCAGCTCTTTCTGCAAATTGCGGATCCTTGACTCGCTTTGCAACCTCCATATAACCTTCCAGCGCTATTGCATATTGCCCTCTTTGCCCCGCAAGCTCTGCCGCCATCAGCATATACATCACATCAGGATCTATTGCCGTTTTCACTTCTTTTGTGTGAGCTTTCTCTTTAGGTTCTGCTATTTTGACAGGTTCAACTACCTCTTCCTTAGTACCCGATTCTTCTGGGGATAGAGCGCAACCACTAACTAAAATGAAGATTATCACTGAAATAGATTTAAAAATTAACACACCATCGTCCTATTTGTTTCGTAAACATATTTTGCAATAGATTAGCAGAAAAACCAGCTGAGTCGGACTGCTGATTTATTCCATTTGGATAAACTCATTATTTTTCTTAGAATACACTGACATAATACATGTATTAAGGTTGAAGGTAAAAGGAGCAAGATTCATGAATTGCGATAAAAAACCCAGCCTTTTATCTTACACATTGCATTTTTTACCTTAAACATTAGCGTATGACACTTCTTGCCGTTGGGATTAATTACAATACCGCTCCGGTTTCCATCCGTGAGCGCCTGTCATTTCCCGCCGAAATTTTAGCTTCTTCACTTCAGGAATTATGGCGAATCAAAGAAATCAGTGAAGCTGCCATACTATCAACCTGTAACCGGACAGAATTCTATTGCACTTCCACAACTGCAAACAAACAAGTTCTAATTGACTGGGTAGCCAAACGCAAACAAATCAATGCTGATGATTTCACCCCATATCTTTACTGCCACACCGATAGTGAACTGATTCGCCATATGTTTCGTGTCGCTTGCGGACTTGATTCCATGATCCTTGGCGAGCCGCAAATTTTGGGACAAATGAAAACCGCCTACCAGGCAGCCTACGACGCAGGTACGCTGGGCAAACGCTTAGGTAAACTTTTCCAGCACACTTTTACGGCTGCAAAAAAAGTACGTACGGATACCGAAATCGGATCAAGCTCTGTATCGGTAGCTTTTGCCGCAGTGCAACTGGCACAACAAATCTTTGATAAACTAAGCGAGCAAACGGCTCTTTTAATTGGTGCCGGCGAAACTATAGAACTTGCCGCACGCCATTTATCACAACAAGGAATAGGCAAAATAATTGTTGCCAACCGTACTTACGATAAAGCTCACGCACTTGCCATTCAATTTAATGGCTATGCCATCGCCTTATCCGAATTACCCGCCCATCTTGCCGAAGCAGACATTGTTATTTCTTCAACCGCCAGCCAGCTTCCTATTCTTGGCAAAGGTCGAGTTGAAAGTGCTCTTAAAAAACGTAAGCACAAGCCAATGTTTATGGTTGATCTTGCTGTGCCCCGTGATATAGAAGCTGAAGTTGAGCAGCTCAGAGACGTATATTTATACACTATTGATGACCTGCAAAACACCATTGATCAGAACATGAACTCACGACGTTTAGCCGCAGAAAAGGCCGAAGAAATCATTGATATTCAGGTCGACTATTTTCTTAACTGGTTAAGAGCTCAAGGAGCCCAATCAACTATTCAAGATTATCGCTATCAGGCAGAGCAATCACGTGATGAAGCATTACAAAAAGCCTTGGCTTTACTTAAAAGTGGCGTTCCCGCTGAACTCGCTCTTAATCGTCTGGCTCATAGCTTGACCAACAAACTTCTCCATACACCCAGCGCCCAAATCAGAGCCGCCGCCGAAAATGAACGCCATGATTTAATCGCCGCTGCCCGTGAAATTTTCAAACTAACTAACTCTTGAGTTTTAATTCCTACTTGTAATGAAACAATCCATACAACACAAACTTGAAAACCTGTGCGAACGCTATGACGAAATTGCAGCGTTACTTTCCGAACCTGAAGTTCAAAGCAATCAAAATAAATTTCGCTCGTTAAGCCAGGAATACGCTCAGATTAACCCTTTGGTCGATTGCTATAAACGCTATCAACAAACGCTCGATATGCTTGCCTGCGCCAAAGAGATGGCCAATGACAGTGATCCGGAATTAAGGGAAATGGCCAAAGAAGAAATCAACGAAACACAAGATCAACTTGAAAACATTGATCATGAATTACAAGTTTTGTTACTGCCCAAAGATCCCAACGATAATCGCAATATTTTCATAGAGATACGCGCCGGTACGGGCGGAGATGAAGCTGCCATTTTTTCCGGAGATTTGGCGCGCATGTATCAACGTTATGCTGAACGCAAAGGCTGGCAAACAGAAGTCATCAACGAAAGTCACGGCGATCATGGCGGCTACAAAGAAGTAATACTTCGCGTATCAGGAAAAGACGTTTATTCCCAATTAAAATTCGAATCCGGTGCTCACCGGGTGCAACGTGTACCGGAAACCGAGTCGCAAGGCCGGATCCACACTTCGGCCTGTACAGTCGCGATCATGCCGGAAGTTGACGAAGTTGATGCTATCGACATTAATCCTGCTGATCTAAAGGTCGACACTTTTCGTGCCTCTGGTGCTGGTGGACAACATATCAATAAAACTGAATCGGCGATTCGCATTACCCACGTTCCTACTGGTGTGGTGGTGGAATGCCAGGATGAACGCTCTCAACATAAAAACCGTGCTCGTGCCATGTCCCTACTGGCTTCGCGCCTTTTATCCGCTGAACAGGAAAAACATCATGCAGAACAATCCGCAACCCGTAAACTGCAAGTTGGTAGCGGTGACCGTTCTGAACGCATTCGCACTTACAACTACCCACAAGGCAGATTGACCGATCATCGTATTAACCTGACTTTGTATAAACTTGACGACATCATGCAAGGAGGCCTTGAGCACGTCCTGCAACCGCTGATAAATGAGCATCAAGCCGAATTACTTACCCAGCTGGGCGATGACTAAGTCTATGCTTAGCATAAATTCTGTATTGAAAGAGGCGACTGAATTACTGTCCGATGTATCCGATTCGGCCTTACTTGATGCAGAGATTTTATTGTGTCTGGCGCTTAACAAACAACGCTCCTATCTTCGCGCCTGGCCGGACAATATTTTAAAGAATAGCCAACTTACAGACTTTAATGTTTTACTTAAAAAACGTCAACAGGGCATCCCAATTGCCTATATCACCGGGAACCGTGAATTCTGGTCGCGAGATTTCCTGGTAACTCCTGACGTTTTAATCCCTCGACCAGACACAGAACTACTTGTTGAACTTAGCTTAAAACTGTTACCTTCAGACTCAGAGGCAAAGATTATTGATTTGGGTACTGGCTCGGGTATTATTGCAATAACACTGGCCGCTGAACGCCCCAATACCAAAATCAGCGCCATCGATTTTAGCAACAGCGCTCTTGACGTTGCCAAAAAAAATGCTGTTATACATAACATCAAATCCATTTCATTTTATCAAAGTGATTGGTTTTCCAATATTCCTGACACCCAATTTAATCTAATTATCAGTAACCCACCCTATATAGCTGAGCATGACGCTCACCTTCAACAAGGTGATCTACGTTTTGAGCCACTATCCGCTTTATGCGCTGATGAGCATGGACTCAAAGACATTAAAATTATTGCCGAAACGGCACGTAACTATCTTGATGCTAACGGACACTTACTGATTGAACATGGCTACGATCAATCAAATCAAATTCAAACCATTTTTAAAAATTTAAATTACAATAATATTCAAACATACGATGATCTCTCCGGACAGCCCCGTGTAACCCATGGACAATGGAATTTAACGTAAGCTATCTTTTCGAATTACCAATAAATCAAACAACCTTGAATCCAAATTTATGTCCCAAGATCCTATTCAAATTTCCCGTAAAATAACCAACCAACTCCTGCATCTTGCGCAGACATCACCAGACATTGAGATATGTGGTCTTATCGGCAGCAGAGACGGGCAACCTTGTAGTTGCTACCCTATCATGAATGTCGCCGAACAACCTCAACAGCGTTTCCAGCTTGATGCCAGCCAGCAAATTTCCGCCATGACATCAATGCGGGATTCTGGTGAAGAGCTGTTTGCTATCTTTCATTCTCACCCTACCTCGCCAGCAACACCTTCAATCAACGACTTAACACTTACAGCCTATCCGGAAGCACTAAATCTGATTATTTCACTTAACACCAAGGGTGTATTAGAAATACGGGG
>CAILCX010000158.1 GCA_903832775.1 uncultured Methylobacter sp.
ATTTATTATTACTATTATGCAGGTTGAATCTTGTTGAAAAGTCATTTTTTTCTATACAAAACAGAAGCATGGATAGGTTCTAAAAATGCTGCTAAGCTTATCCTCATCTTGTGTATAAAATGTTTATAAATATCATCTCGATGTTATTCACAGCTCTATCCACAAGTTATTAATAATTTCTTAACAGTTTTAGTCTATGTTGTAAGCTGTGAATAATGTATAGAATAGAGATCCTTTTTATAAAAAGATGATTTTTAGACTAGTCATTTGTCAGAAAAAACTGCCTGATGCTAATTGTGTGAGGCTTTCGTACTGTAGATTTAAGAGTAAATAACATCATCATGTCAGAACTAAACAGCAGTGAAACTACCGTTCAACCGGCATTAATGGGGTTGAAAAATTATATTAATCAGCAGATTATCGGCCAGGATGTGCTTGTTGAGCGTATGCTGATTGGTCTGTTGGCTGATGGCCATATACTGGTTGAAGGCGCACCTGGTTTGGCCAAGACTCGGGCAATCAATGTTTTAAGCAAAGGCATACAAGGTGATTTTCATCGGGTACAGTTCACTCCTGATTTATTACCTGCTGATTTGACTGGTACTGAAATTTATCGTCCTCAGCAAGGAACATTTGAATTTCAAAAAGGTCCTTTATTTCATAATTTGATTTTGGCTGACGAAATCAATCGCTCACCAGCCAAAGTTCAGGCCGCGTTGTTGGAAGCGATGGCTGAACGCCAAATAACCGTTGGACAGGCGACCTATCCCTTGCCAAAATTATTTATGGTGATGGCCACGCAAAATCCAATCGAACAGGAAGGCACTTATCCCCTCCCTGAAGCGCAGTTGGATCGTTTTTTGTTGCATGTAAAAATTGATTATCCAAAAGCGGAACATGAAAAAAGCATTTTGCATTTGGCTAGAGCAGAAGCACGATTTGGTTCTGTAAAAAATACTGAACAATATCAGCCAATCGATCAAAAGACTTTATTTGCCGCACGCAACGAAGTGTTGGATTTACACATGGCCGAAAGTCTGGAAAACTATTTGCTACAAATTATTTTGGCAACCCGCAATCCTGGCGCTTATGGTCAGGACTTGGCATCCTGGTTGCAGTATGGCGCAAGTCCAAGAGCCAGCATAGCGTTGGATCGCTGCTCAAGGGCAAAAGCCTGGTTGGCGCAACGTGATTTTGTTTGTCCGGAAGATATTCAGGATATGGCGTTTGACGTGTTAAGGCATCGTTTGATTTTGTCTTATGAAGCGGAAGCGGAAGGCATTACCACCGATCACTTTATTAAAGAACTAATTTCCAGAGTTGCCGTACCTTGATCATGTTTAGAAAACAAGCCGATTCGGTCAATACGACTTCGAGTGAACTGATTTCAGCTTCACTTAAAACCCTGATTGATTTGGCAAGGCCTGCTTCAGGTTTAAATCTGAAACATTCAGCTATCCGTTCCGGACAAAGCGGTGGTTATGTGTCCCGTTTCAAAGGACGGGGCATGGAGTTTGAAGAAGCCAGAATGTATCAGCCAGGCGATGACATACGCAGTATAGATTGGCGGGTTACTGCTCGAACCGGTAATACTCATACCAAAGTATTTCGAGAAGAACGGGAAAGACCAGTATTTATTTCTGTTGATAATCGTCCTGCGATGCACTTTGCGACGCGAGGTGTTTTTAAATCAGTTTTGGCAGCAAAACTTGCCGGTTTATTGGCATGGGCTGCACAGCATCATGGCGACAGGATTGGCGGGCAGATATTTACAGGTAATGATTGCCTTGAATTAAAACCTAAAAATGGCAAGCATGCGGTATTGCAGTTTTTAAATGCCCTTGTTTGCGAAGGTGTGTTAATAACCAAAAGCCCGGTTACAATGACTTTGGAAAAAGTACTGGCAAGACTGATGCAGCATGCTCGTCCTGGAAGTCTGGTTTATATTATCAGTGATTTTCGTGGTATTAATGAACAGGTTGAAATCTATCTGGCAAAATTAGCCAAGCATTGTGAAGTAGTTTTGATTTTTGTTTATGACCCACTGGAAAGTCAATTACCCGAAAAAGGCCGTTATCGTTTTACCGATGAAAAAAAAGATGTGGTTATTGATACCGATGATCAACAACGCTTATTCAATTATCAACAACATTTCAACCAGCGACTGCAGCAATTGGAGCAATTAGCCAAAAAATTAGGTTTGGCGTTTATTCGATGCAGCACTACAGATGACCCAGTACAGCGGTTAAGATAATTAAGCACCGATAGATAAAATCATTAAAGTGACGCTCTAACGACTTCAACTCAAAACAAAAAAATGCAACCGACAGAACTTCTACTTAAAGATATACACGAACCAGTAGCCATAGGATGGTGGCCTCCAGCCATAGGCTGGTGGCTTTTGGCGATAACAGTTCCAATACTGATTATTTTTTTCGTTTGGGTTTATAAAAGATTAATGCGTAGGACAGCAATTAAAACGGCCACAAAAATATTATCAGAACTTAAACAGGATAAGACACGAAATAATCTGGAAATGGTAGCTGAACTTTCCATGCTGCTTAGACGTGTAGCGATCAGCGTATCACCAAGAGTCAAGTCAGCCGGATTGACGGGAACACAATGGTTGTCATTTCTTGACAGCACAGTAAAAGATTCACCGTTTAGTAGCGGCATTGGTCAGCTTTTGATTGAAGCGCCTTATCGAAAAATGCCTGTTACTGAACCGGAACGGTCTCAATTAATCAGCCTCTGCGAAAATTGGCTTAAAGCCCAAGTACAAAAAAAATCATGATTAACTTTGATTGGCCCTGGTTTTTGGCCGCGCTACCCTTACCTTTATTAATTCGCTGGCTGGTGTCAGCCAATTTGCCTGCTGAACAGGCTGCTTTAAAAGTTCCATTTTTGGAAGATTTTTCTGAAGGTGAAACCACGGCTGTTTCTAAAACGGAGCAATGGCCCTTATTGCTGGCAGCACTTGCCTGGTTATTATTGGTGCTTGCTTGTACCCGTCCGCAATGGCTGGGTGAGCCTATTGAACAGGCGGTCAGTGGACGCGATTTAATGCTGGCGGTAGATTTATCCGGCAGCATGGAAGAACAGGATTTTATGCTTAACAAACGACCGGTTGATCGCTTGACGGCTGCCAAAGGCGTAGCCAGTGATTTTATTAATCGACGTGTCGGTGACAGAGTCGGTTTGATTCTGTTTGGCACGCAGGCTTACCTACAAACGCCGTTAACTTTTGACCGAAAAACGGTGATGACCTTATTAAACGAATCGGTCATCGGTTTGGCCGGTGATAACACTGCAATAGGTGACGCCATTGGTTTGGCGGTGAAACGTCTTAAAGATGAACAGGCCAACAGCCGGGTTTTGGTGTTAATGACCGATGGTGCCAATACCGCTGGTGAAGTTACTCCCTTGAAAGCCGCAGAATTGGCAGCTGCCCAGCATTTGAAAATTTATACCATCGGCATCGGTGCCGATGAAATGATCGTGCGCAGTTTTTTTGGTAACCGTAAAGTTAATCCTTCAGTGGATCTGGATGAAAAAACCTTGATAAAAATTGCCGAAAGTACCGGCGGCCAATATTACCGGGCCAGAAATACCGATGAGTTGAATAATATATATATGAGACTCGACGAGCTTGAACCGGTTGAAAAAGATAAACAATATTTCAGGCCTCGTAGTGAATTATATTTTTGGCCGTTAGGGTTGTCTTTAATGATCGCAGCGTTTATTGCGTTGTCCAAGGTGCGCTTATCATGAACCTGACTGACTTTCATTTTATCAGGCCATACTGGTTACTGGCTGTTTTTCCTTATGGGTTAATTTTGGTTCTAATGCTTAAAAACAAGCTCAGTCAAGGTAATTGGTCAGCGGTTTGTGATGCTGAATTGCTACCGTATTTGTTGCAGGAAAAAGCGGTCAACCAAAGTCGTTGGCCTATAACGGCCGGTGCAATCACGGCGTTGTTGGTGATTTTTTCGCTCGCTGGACCTACCTGGGAACGGTTGCCTTCACCGGTTTTTAGAAATGATTCGGCACTGGTTATTGCTTTGGACTTATCCAATTCCATGAATGCCACCGATATAAAACCCAGTCGTTTGATTATGGCCCGTTACAAAATTGCCGACATTTTAAAGCAAAGAAAAGATGGTCAAACGGCCTTGCTGGTTTATGCCGGTGATGCTTTTATCGTAACGCCGTTAACCGATGACACTGAAACGATAGACAGTCAATTGTCGGCTTTAAATACCGATATTGTTCCTAGCCAAGGAAGCAACACAACATTGGCTTTGGAAAAAGCGCTTGAACTGTTTAAACAGGCCGGCTTGCAAAAAGGCCAGATTTTATTGGTAACCGATGGTGTTGAGCTTGATAAAGCCTTGGCAACGGTAAAAGTACTGGATACTTATCAGCTTTCTATTTTAGGTGTTGGAACTGACGACGGTGCGCCGATAGCGTTGCCAGATGGTGGTTTTGTGAAAGATCAGCAAGGCAATATTGTGGTGCCAAAATTAAATTCCAGCGAGCTTAAAACCTTGGCGCAAGTTGGAAATGGTATTTATCAAACCATCACTACCAATGACGCAGATATTAAAAAATTGTTGGTTACTGTAGATAAATCGGAGCAGGCGCAAGGCAAGGAAAACGAAAATGTCTTATTGGATCAATGGGCTGAAATGGGCCCTTGGTTATTATTGTTGGCTTTACCGTTAGCGGCTTTGACCTTTAGAAAAGGCTTATTATGTTTTGCCTTATTGCTGATCTTACCCTTGCCAAAAAACAGTTATGCCTTGGGCTGGCAGGACTTATGGCAAAGCAAAGATCAGCAGGCTCAACAAGCCTATAAGAATAAAGACTTTGCGAAGGCGGCTGAACAATTTAAAAATCCAGAGTGGAAGGCGGTCGCCCAGTACAAAGCCGGGGATTATGAAAAGGCGCTGGAAAATCTGAAAAATAGCAATGCAGCCAGCAGCGCTTACAATCAGGGTAATACCCTGGCAAAAGCGGGACAGTTGGAAGAAGCTATAAAATCTTATGAAAAAGCCTTGAAGCTTAATCCTGACGATAGCGATGCCAAATTTAATAAAGACCTTGTAGAAAAAGAACTCGAAAAACAGCAACAAGAGCAAAAGCAGGATCAGAAAAAAGACGACAAACAACAGTCCAAAGACGATTCAAAAAAAAACCAGGACGGGGATAAAAAAGACGGCGAGGATTCAGAAAAATCTAACGAACAACAAAAGTCTGAAGAAAAGCCCGAACAAAAATCGGAACAAAAACAATCAGACCAGCAACAGTCTGAAGAAAAAAAGCAGCAGGATAAAGCGGAGCAACAAAAACAGGACGAATCAAAATCCGAGCAAGCCGAGCAGAACAAAAAAACGGATAAAGATGAGCCGGCCAATAAGCAGGCACCTGCTGAGATTCAACCTTCGGATGAACAAAAGCAGGCCAATGAACAATGGCTAAAAAGAATTCCCGATGATCCGGCCGGCTTACTCAAACGTAAATTCAAATATCAGTACGGCCAGCGTGGTCGGCAGGAAAGAGGAAATACAGGGGCTTGGTAGGCAATACATGAACCACAAGCAAATTGCAATTTTCGGTGAATCTCTGTTTGATTACTTTCCAAACGGATTCCAAGTTTTGGGTGGGGCGCCTTTTAACGTAGCCTGGCATCTTCAGGCTTTTGCCCAGCGCACCTGTTTCATTAGTCGGATTGGTTCAGATACAACAGGAGATGAAATCAGACAGGCCATGCTGAGTTGGGGTATGGCTGTTGACCAATTGCAAGTTGACCTTGTTTATCCTACCGGAACAGTGCAGGTGATGATTAATGACGGCGAACCTGATTATGTAATCTTGGCTGATCAGGCTTATGATTTTATTGACGCGCAGCAACTTGATACCGAACGGCACTATAGCGTTATTTATCACGGAACCTTGGCATTGCGTAACTCTGTGTCGGAACGTGCTTTCCTTCGTTTAACTTCAGGGCATCAAGGCAAAATTTTCATTGATGTTAATTTGAGACCGCCCTGGTGGCATAGTGAGTCGGTTAAGCAATGGCTTGCCAAGGCAGACTGGGTTAAGCTTAATCAGGATGAATTAATGCAATTAATGCCCCAAAAAAATACCCTGCAAGCCACGATGTGGCAGTTTTTAGCTCAATATGAACTGGAGGTTTTGGTGCTTACTTGTGGTAGCCAAGGTGCGTTGGCCCTAAACAACTTGAATGAGTTTATTGAAGTTTTGCCGAACAAGGCTTTGCAATTGGTCGATACCGTAGGTGCAGGCGATGCTTTTTCAGCTGTTTTACTATTGGGCATGCAACAAGGTTGGTCATTGCAATTGATTATGGAGCGAGCCCAAGCGTTCGCATCCGCTTTAGTAACTCAAACGGGTGCCACTGTTCAGGATTTGACTTTTTATCGACCGTTTATATCAGACTGGAATCTTGATTACTCTAAATGAACATGAATGTTATGAAGAAATTATTATTGTTATTACTTTTGAGTGTCGTTAGTCCAGTATTTGCGGCACAAATTGGCGTTTCTTTTGATCGTAGTCCGGTCAGTCTGGAAGAGTCTTTCCAGATCATTTTTACGGCAGATGACACTCCGGATAATGATCCTGATTTTGCGTCGCTGGAACAGGACTTTGAGATACTCGGTCAAAGTCAGAGTAGTAATTCTTCCTGGGTGAACGGGCAGTCGAGCAAGACGATTCAGTGGACTCTTAACGTGATGGCGAAACATCCCGGCAGTCTGGTTGTGCCAGAAGTAAAATTTGGTAAAGATGCAAGTTCGCCTGCCAGTATTTTGGTAACACAGACGACAGCCAATTCGGCCAATAAAGCAGTTGATACTGACGATGATTTATTTCTGGAAGTTGAGGCAACTCCCGAAAATCCCTATGTACAATCGCAGGTCCTTTACACTATTCGTTTGTATAGAAGAGTCGAGATCGCTCAAGCCGCTTTAAATGAGCCGGAACTGGGTGATGCGGTGATTGAAAAGTTAGGTGATGACAGTAATTATAATACCCAGATCAATGGTGTAAATTATCTGGTTACACAGCGCAAGTATGCGATTTTTCCTCAAAAAAGTGGTTCTGTGACTATTAAACCAGTGTTATTAACTGCGGAGGTAGCGGTTAATAGTCGTCCGAATTTTAACGGATTTTTTAATCAAAGAGCGACCAAAACCAAAAAGATAACTTCCAAATCAGTGACGCTGGAAGTAAAACCGGCACCGGCAACTTTTAACGGAAAACATTGGCTTTCTGCTGAACAATTGGTACTCAAAGAAGAATGGTCGAGCGATAACCAGCAAATGAAAGTCGGTGAACCTATGACTCGAACCCTCTCGTTAGTTGCTAAAGGTACTACAGTCGGCCAGTTACCCGAATTAAATACAGAAAAAATTGAGGAGCAGTTAAAAACTTATCCGGATCAACCGGTATTGCGGGAACAAAAAAATCCGGAAGGCGTGAATGCATTCAGGGAAGAAAAAATAGCTATTATTCCCTCAAAAGCAGGCAGCTATAAATTATCTGCAATCGAAATTCCCTGGTTTAACACCCAGACGCAAAAAATGGAAATAGCTAGAGTTCCTGAAGCAACAATTATTGCAAAAGATGCTGCAGGAGTAGAGATAACTGTTCCTGCAACAAGTTCACCTGTTTCTTTGGAGCCAGAATTAAAAGTGGTAGAAACACAGCTGGTACCGCAACAACAAACCAATATTTGGTTATGGGCTACGCTATTTTTAGCCTTGGGGTGGCTGATTACAGTGCTTTATTTTTTGAAAATAAGGTCCTCTAAAAAACTGACACCGGAAAAAAATGAGTCAGAGGTTCGTTTGAAGGATTGCGTAAAAATACTAAAACAAGCTTGCGCAGATAATGACCCTATAGCGGTAAAAGATGCTTTGTTAGCTTGGGGACAACTGAAATTTGTTGGTATGAGTTTGCAAAATGTTGGAGCCATTGCAGAGTTGAGTGATGCGCGGTTGCGGGATGAAATTCGGTCTTTGAATCAGGCTTTATATTCAGATGCTAGTGTGGAATGGCAAGGGAAAAAACTGTTTCAGGCGTTTATTGAAAACAAAGCAAGGGATATAAAAACTGTTCAGGTTGATGATAAGCTTGAGCCGCTTAATCGATTGTGATGTAAGGTTTTTTAGACTTTATATTTCTTACGAATACTGATTTGAACCGATTTATGAGGCAGTATTTAGGGCCTTAAAATATTCAACTGTCATAAATAGAGCTGCAATGGATCGAGCCTCGGTACATTCTCGCGTGGCCAATAATTCATTGATATGGCCTAATTTCCAGGGTACTACTTCCAGCTCTTCGGGTTCATCGCCTTCCAGTTTTTCAGGATATAAATCCTGGGCGATCACAATTTCGGTCATATGTTCCAGATAGGATGGGGCAATTGAAAATGAACTTAGATGATGGAGGTTACGAGCGCCAAAACCGACTTCTTCCTTAAGTTCGCGGTTTGCGGCTTCAAGAAAGGATTCACCTGCATCGGTTTTACCTTTGGGTAAACCTAGTTCATAACGATGCACACCGGCGGAATATTCCCGTATCAATAAAACCGTTTCAGTATCCAGCATAGGCACAATCAGAACGGCTCCACCTTTACCACTTCGAGCCAGGCGTTCGTAGTTTCGCAGTTCACCATTGCTAAATTCAATATCCAGCGATTCAATGCGGAATAATCGACTTTTCGCTATTGTTGTTTTATTGAGGATAGTCGGTTTTTTATTCATTTTTTGGTATTGTATTGAAAAATTTTACGCAAATATAACTCACTATGATCGTTGATTGGAAAAAAATTGATACTGTTTTATTGGATATGGATGGGACATTACTGGATTTGAATTTTGATAATCATTTCTGGCAGGAGTTTGTACCGCTTAACTTTGCAAAAAAACAGGGGTTGTCGATAGAGCTTGCAAAGCAGCAGTTACAGCCCCGATTTAAAAGTATGGAAGGTAAGTTGGAATGGTATTGTCTTGATTATTGGAGTGACGTTTTAGAACTGGATATTGCCGGCTTAAAAGCGGAAATTTCCGAGTTGATTGCGGTTTTGCCACATGTGACAGAGTTTCTGGAAAAGATTCATCAATCGTCAAAAAAAGTTTATTTAGTGACTAATGCACACAGGGATAGCTTGAATCTCAAGATGGAAAAGACCTGTTTACAGGTATTTTTTGATGAAATTATTAGTTCACATGATCTGGGGTTTGCCAAAGAACATCCCGATTTTTGGCGCTTGCTGCATCAAAAACAAAAGTTCGAAAAACAAACTACACTGATGGTTGATGATAGCCTGATAGTACTTAATGCGGCCAAGCAATTTGGCATAGGCAATTTGGTTTCAGTGAGCCGACCGGACTCCCAACAGCCTAAAAAAGTAATAACAGATTATCCTGCCATAGAAGATTTTCGCGAGTTGCTGATTGGGCTGTAGCTAAGTTTTTTTATGTTGATACGGACGCTTACCCTGATATTCGGGTTTTGCTTTTTGAGGTCTTTTTGCCGGAATAATAATTTCAGCTAAAAGATCTTCCGTAATAGAAAGTACCGGGATTTTCTGGTCGATGTATTCCTCGATATCTGGCATCGAATAGGCATATTGTTCACAGATAAAACTGATCGCTATACCACTGGTGCCAAAACGCGCAGTACGGCCAATTCTGTGGACATAATCTTCCGCATCTTGTGGCAAATCGTAATTAAACACATGGGAAACATCGGCAATATGCAAACCTCTGGCCGCAACATCGGTTGCAATTAACAAAGTGATTTTGTTTTCCTGAAAATCAGCCAGCAAACGCTGGCGTTTGTCTTGCGGAACATCACCGCTGAGCGCGGCAGTCTTGTAACCATTAGCGTTTAGCGTGTCATCGAGCTGTTCTGCACAGCGTTTGGTATTGACAAAAATGATGCTGCGTTGCGGTTTGTGTTGATTCAATATGCCAACCAATAAAGGAATTTTTTGCTCGTTAGATGGACAAAATGCACTTTGCTGGATGGCTTTAGAGGTGACTTCCTCGGTTTCGATGCGAATCAGAACCGGATTATTCATATGTTCATAAGCCAGTTCGGTTACTTTGTAAGACAAAGTCGCGGAAAAAAGCATGTTCAAACGTTGATCCGGCGGCGGCATGCGCCGCAATAAAAACCGAATGTCTTTGATAAAGCCTAGATCAAACATCCGGTCAGCTTCATCCATCACCGTGACTTTAACATTATCCAGGCTGAAGGTATTTTGCCGGTAAAAGTCTATGATACGACCTGGCGTACCGATAATAATGTCAACATTGGACTTAAGACTGTCCAGTTGTTTTTGGTAATCGGTGCCGCCGTAGATAAGCGCTAATTTCAGATTCAGATGCTTACCCAGTTGCAAGGCATCCTTGTGAATTTGAATGGCTAATTCACGGGTAGGCGCAAGAATAATGGCTCTCGGATTTATGTTGTGCTTGAGATGGACAGAGGTTTTGGTCTGATGCTCGTCTGAATCATCAATATCAAGATCGTCGTCGATTTCATTATCATTTATTAGATACTGAAAAGTGGCCAATAAAAAAGCTGCAGTTTTTCCTGTGCCGGTTTGAGCCTGTCCCGCAACATCGACTCCGCGTAAGGATAAGGGTAAGGCTTTATGCTGGATGGGAGTGCAATGATTGAAACCAGCGTCTTTTAATCCACGAAGGATGGGATCGGACAATTCAAGATTACAAAAGCGTGTTTGAGTTAAATGGGTATTTTTCATAGGCTATAGGATAACTTAAAAATCAATTCAGCTGAAATTGATTGACTACTTGTCACTTCCCTCCTATAGTTTTAATTTTAACATTTGGAGAAATTAAAGTGAGTGATTCAGTCCTTCATGTAAATGATAGTGAGTTTAATGAAATCGTTATTAAAGCTGCGGGTCCCGTATTAGTAGATTATTGGGCTGAATGGTGCGGTCCTTGTAAAATGATTGGCCCAATTCTGGATGATATAGCTAAAGAATATGCAGACAAGCTGACCATTGTAAAATTAAATATAGATGAAAACCCCGAAACTCCACAGCATTATGGAGTTCGCGGCATTCCAACGTTGATGCTGTTTAAGAACGGCGAAGTGGAAGCTACCAAAGTAGGGGCACTGTCAAAATCTCAACTTGCTGCATTCGTTGATAGCAACATCTAACATATCACTTTACTCAGGCCTGTCACAAAAGGTTGGACGGGGCTGAGTACTTGAGTTACACTATTTCAGCGCGATAATCATGCGCACCCCAATCATATCGTCCGATAAACTATCGCCCCTGAATTATACCTGTCCTAGTCGTTGCGGTTTATATCCGTAAGTACTTTTCCTTGAGTTGTCTTTTATATGAATCTAACTGAGTTAAAACTAAAACAAATAAGTGAAGTTATTGAAATCGCCGAGTCCCTTGGACTTGAAAATGTAGCCAGATCACGAAAGCAGGACTTGATTTTTGCGATTTTAAAAAAACAAGCCAAGGCTGGTGATGATATATCAGGCGACGGGGTTCTGGAAATTTTACAGGATGGTTTTGGTTTTTTACGTACACCGGGCTGTTCTTATTTAGCGGGCCCTGATGATATATATGTTTCACCCAGTCAGATCAGACGATTTTCTTTAAAGACTGGCGACACCATTAGTGGAAAGATTAGGCCGCCGAAAGATAACGAACGTTATTTTGCCATGCTCAAGGTTGACCAGATCAATTTTGAACCACCGGAAAATACCAAAAACAAAATCACCTTTTCAAATCTGACACCGCTTTTCGCCAAACAGCGATTTGTCCTTGAGCAGGGTAATGGCACCAGCGAAGATTTGACCGGTCGGATGATTGATTTGGTTGCTCCTATCGGTAAAGGACAGCGTGGCTTGATTGTCTCGCCGCCTAAAGCCGGTAAAACCATGATTCTGCAAAGCTTGGCGCAGGCAATTGCAGAACAAAATCCTGAATGTTATCTGATCGTATTGTTAATCGACGAACGCCCCGAAGAAGTAACCGAAATGGAGCGTTGTGTTCGTGGAGAAGTTATCTCCAGTACCTTTGATGAACCGGCTACCCGTCATGTGCAAGTTGCAGAAATGGTTATCGAAAAAGCCCGTCGTTTGGTGGAACATAAACACGATGTAGTCATATTGTTAGACTCAATTACACGACTGGCAAGAGCGTATAACACCGTGGTACCTTCGTCTGGAAAGATTCTTACTGGTGGTGTCGATGCCAATGCACTGGAAAAACCAAAGCGCTTTTTTGGTGCTGCACGAAACATTGAAGAAGGTGGTAGTTTGACCATTATTGCAACTGCGCTGGTTGATACCGGCTCAAGAATGGATGAGGTGATTTACGAGGAGTTCAAGGGTACCGGTAACATGGAGTTACATCTGGACCGTAAAATTGCCGAGAAAAGAATTTATCCTGCCATTAACATTAATCGTTCCGGCACACGTCGCGAAGAATATCTGGTTGATCCGGACACGCTGCAAAAAACCTGGATTTTACGCAAGATTTTGCAGCCCATGGATGAAACTGCAGCTTCAGAGTTTTTGATTGGTAAACTTAAAGACTTTAAAACCAATTCGGAATTTTTTGAATCCATGAAGCGCTAATCTGGCAAAACGTCCAGAGCCTATTTTGCGCTTAGTCTTTCCGTTGCATAATATAATTAAATAAAATGCAACGGATTTAATTCCTAACAATCAGTTTTTGGGAGGTACATAGCCTTCAGGCATTTCGTTATTGCCTTCAAATAGAAACTTGGTTCTTTCTTCAGCTAAAAATTCTCGTGCCTTCGGGTCAAAACTCGCTAATTTCCCTTCGTTAATTAACATGGTTTGCTTTGTCAGCCATTCTTTCCAGGCTTGCTTGGAAACTTTTTCGAAGATTTCTTGTCCTTTCGGACCTGGAAAAGGCGGAGTATCCAAACCTTCAGTTTCTATTCCCAATTTTATGCATTTAATAAGTCTAGTCATTTTAATCTCATCTATGATTTTTTAAGCCAAAGCGGCGAATTTTCCTTGGTGTTTTTTCGTAGCTCAACTGACTTTTTCAGGTTGAAGTAGCTGTTTGATCGGTGCGGCTAAGCCAAGCGTATTAACCTGATCAGCTTTATACCAGACAGTTAGATTAGCTTCCATCACAAAATTGCTGGGGGAATTGGTTTGAATCAGCAGTGGTGTGTAATCCAAGTGGTAGTGGGAAAATGTGTGGCGTCGGGTTTCTAATGCCCGTTGATCGGTAATAGCAATATTCTTAGTCTGGCACCATTCATAGGCAGCCTCTTCAGTATCAAACTCTGGTAAACTCCAAAGGCCTCCCCATATGCCAACTGGCGGGCGTTTTTCCAGCAAAATCCGATTGTCGATATCCGTGAGCAATAAAAAAACAAGCTGTTTGACGGGTAAGGTCTTTGGAGGTTTGGAGGTTGGAAATGACGTCATATTCCCTGCAATTCTGGCTAAACAGTCCTCATGAAGTGGACAAGCTCCACAATTGGGCTTGCTGCGGGTACAAAGCGTTGCACCCAAATCCATAATAGCTTGGGTATAATCGGCAACTCGGGCTTGAGGCGTTAGTCTGGTGCTGATTATCCAGAGTTCTTTGTTGACTGCGCTGTTACCTGGCCAACCGGCAATCGCTTTGAATCGGGTTAATACTCTTTTTACATTCCCATCCAGTATCGGATGGCTTTTATTAAAAGCGATACTCAGGATGGCGCCCGCGGTTGATTGGCCAATGCCGGGTAATTCTAAGAGTTCATTAAGCGTATCGGGGAAACGATCTTGTTCGGTGATTGTTTTTGCTGTCTTGTGCAAATTTCTTGCCCTTGCATAATAGCCGAGACCTGACCAAAGATGCAATACATCATCAACAGGCGCATTTGCTAGGCTGATAATATCCGGGAATTTTTCAATAAAATTATTGAAATAAGGAATAACGGTAGCGACTTGAGTTTGCTGTAGCATGGTCTCGGAAAGCCAGACGCGGTAAGGTGACAGGTCTTTTTGCCAAGGTAGGTCTTTACGGCCATATTGATCAAACCAGGCAAGGATATTTTGTTGGAATTTTGATGGATTCATAGCGGGGAATAAAGTTTAATAAGTAATCTTGGTTAATTCTTTTAAAGCGTCGAAGAATAAAAGCAGAAGCCATAGGACTGAAATCTGATTCAGTAAATAATGTTATAAAGGCAACTGATTATGGCTAATAGTTAATTAAATGAGATATGATTATTGTCCAAGGCTAACAAGCAACTAAAATCATTTTCAATGAAATCAATTTACAAAGCCATCATTTTCATTGGATTCAATAGTTTATTAATAAATACTACGCTGGCAGAGACTAAAAGCCATACGCCGGAAGGTGAGCAAAGTCAGATTCGCGCCGCGGTAAATCATGTATTAAAAGCAAATCATTACCAAGTTGAAAGGCATAAATCCAGTTATTTTGCCGCATTAATCAAGGGTCAAGAGCCCAAGGCAATAGTCGTCACTTGTTCAGTTCAAGGATTCATTCGCACGCAATAGATCCACATCCAGACGGAGATTTGTTTATGGTACGTGATATTGGCAATCAAATTTTTACTGCCAAAGGATCAATTGAGTATGGAGTAAGGCATCTTCATAGGCCTTTGTTACTCATTTAGGGTCATTCGATGTGCGGAGCAGTTAAATCGGCAATGACAGATTTTTCAAATATGGAGCCCGCAATTAAAGATAATCTGAGCACAATACATGTTAAAGAGGCTGTTGAGGTGAATGTTAATGAGCAGGTTAATCTTGCCATGAAGTTATTTGAACCTGAATTAGCTAATGGTAAGTTGCTTATTGTTGGAGCTGTTTATGATTTTCGAAACAACTATAAAATGGCTTTGGACGATTGGTCTTGACTAATGTTAATGGCTAGAAGGATGTGCAAATAATCAGTAAAACACTGACATTTTCAAAATGGGCCGTTACAAAGTAATTCAAGAAATTATTTGGCCTTTAAAGATTTTGGGATGTATTATTTTTGTTGATTTGACAAAGCGATTGAATTAACTTTAGTTATTTGTTGTCTTCTTGTAATGGCGTCTGGCTAGGCTGAATTAATAGGATGGCTTTATTTTCTAAGCCATTTTAAAATTTGTTTTTCATAATTAAGTATTAAAGTGAGGTGTCTAAATGTTACATTTGGCTAGATTTGCTGCCATTGCAGTGCTTGTATGGTTTTATCTGTCAGCAAAGGAAAAAGGAGAATCCCCCATAAACTGGGCTATCACAGGATTGATTGGTTATTGGATTGCCTGGTGGGCGGTAAAATTGACAGTAGTATCAGGATTGACTTCAATGGTTGCAAAAAGTCCAACTGGTACTTTTTTATTAATACAAATTCCGGCTTTATGTGCAATCGGTGCAGCAATTTTAATCAGAAAAAAATTGATAGCTGATGCTGATAAAAAATCCAAGGATGGATTTAATTAAGCAAACCAACCTGCTCCATAGTCCCCCATAAAATAGAAAACTTAAATGAAATTGCACTTGATAAGTGTTATTGCAAATAATATCAAAACAACAGGCAGATAAAATGATTCTAGTAACGGGTGGTGCCGGGTTTATCGGTGCAAATTTTGTATTGGACTGGTTGGCGCACGTTGATGAAGCGGTGATTAACGTCGATGTTCTCACTTACGCTGGCAATCGCGAGAATCTTGCGTCATTGACTGGAGATGACCGTCATATATTTATAAAGGGTGATATCGCTGATTCCACATTAATAAGCGGTTTGTTGGCTCAATATCGGCCCCGTGCCATTATTAATTTTGCCGCTGAAAGCCATGTAGACAGATCAATTCACGGTCCGGAAGACTTTATTCAAACCAATATCGTAGGTACTTTCCGTCTATTGGAAGCAGTGCGGGCTTATTGGAACAATCTGCAAACTGAACCCCGGCAACAATTTCGTTTCCTGCATGTTTCAACCGATGAAGTTTATGGCTCACTTTCTAAAGATGAGCCCGCTTTTACAGAAACTAATCGTTACGAACCCAACAGTCCATATTCGGCGAGCAAAGCCGCCAGCGACCATTTGGTGCGTGCTTACCATCATACTTATTGCTTACCGGTACTTACTACTAACTGCTCGAATAACTACGGTCCGTATCATTTTCCGGAAAAACTTATTCCACTGATGATCGTTAATGCCCTTGCAGATAAGTCTTTACCGGTTTATGGCGATGGCCAGCAAATTCGGGATTGGTTGTATGTTAAAGATCATTGCAGCGCGATTCGTCGGGTTCTGGAAGCGGGTAGATTAGGCGAGGTTTATAACGTCGGCGGATGGAACGAAAAGCCAAATCTAGATATCGTTCATACCGTTTGCGCCTTGCTAGACGAATTGCGCCCAAGACCGGACAATAAAAGTTATCGGGAACAAATTAGCTATGTTACCGATCGTCCCGGTCATGATCGGCGTTATGCTATTGATGCCAGCAAAATCGAACGTGAACTTGGCTGGAAGCCAGCTGAAACTTTTGACACAGGGATTCGTAAAACCGTCCAGTGGTATCTTGAAAATCAGGAATGGGTTGCCAATGTCCAGTCCGGTAGCTACCGGGAATGGGTGGAAAAAAATTACTCAGGACGTGTTGCGTGATAAGTGCAAAGGATAGCTTAATATGATTATTCTGCTGTTCGGCAAAGGTGGTCAGGTTGGTTGGGAGTTACAACGCAGTCTTGCCCCTCTGGGTAAGCTGGTAGCACTGGGAACTGATAGCCAGGATTTATGCGGTGACTTTACTGATTTGGATGGAATTGCCGAAACTGTTCGCAGTGTTCAACCGGATATTATTGTCAATGCAGCGGCCTATACAGCGGTTGATAAAGCTGAAAGTGAATCTGATCTTTGCCGTAAAATCAATGCAATGGCTCCTGCAATTTTGGCGCGGGAGGCCAAGAGTTGTGGTTCCTGGCTCATTCATTATTCTACCGATTATGTGTTTGACGGTAGTGGTGAGAGGCCTTGGAGCGAAGCCGATCCTACCACACCGCTAAGTGTCTATGGTAAAACTAAGCTGGAAGGTGAAGAGGCCATTCGCGAAACCAGCTGCCAGCATCTTATATTCCGTACTAGTTGGGTTTATGCCGCACGCGGCGGAAATTTTGCGAAAACCATGTTGAGACTGGCTACTGAAAGAGACAGTTTGAGTGTGATAAACGACCAGTTTGGAGCGCCAACCGGTGCAGAATTGTTGGCGGATGCGTCTGCCCACGCGATTCGAACTGCTTTGCAACGCCCTGAGGTTAGTGGTTTGTATCATCTTGTTGCCGGGGGGCAGGCAAGTTGGCACGAATATGCCGGTTTCGTTATTGAGTTTGCTCGTCAGGCCGATATTAATATTAAGATTGCGGCTGAAGCAATTCATCCTGTGCCTACCAGTGCCTTTCCCACACCAGCGAAGCGTCCCGGTAACTCTCGACTTAACACTGGAAAATTTCAAAATACATTTGACCTTTATTTACCCCATTGGCAGAGCGGGGTTACTCGCATGCTTACTGAAATTCTGGAGAAGTAAACATGATCCAACGAAAAGGTTTAATTTTAGCCGGTGGCTCTGGTACCCGGCTTTATCCGGTGACTAAAGTCGTTTCCAAACAACTGCTGCCGATTTACGATAAGCCGATGATTTATTATCCGCTGAGTACTTTGATGCTCGGTGGAATTCAAGATATTCTGATTATTTCCACGCCCCAAGATACACCCCGGTTTCAGCAGTTGCTGGGGGACGGAAGCGATTGGGGTCTGAATCTCGAATATGCTGTGCAACCCAGTCCCGATGGCCTTGCGCAAGCTTTTATTATTGGCAAACAATTTATTGGCGATGCGCCTAGTGCTCTGGTGCTGGGTGATAACATTTTTTATGGCCATGACCTGCAAATCCAGCTTGAGCAAGCAACAGAGCGTGATGCGGGGGCAACGGTGTTTGCTTACCATGTACAAGATCCCGAACGCTATGGCGTAGTGGCTTTTGATAAACAAGGTCGAGCAACCAGTCTGGAAGAAAAGCCTTTACAACCCAAAAGTAATTATGCTGTTACCGGCCTGTATTTTTACGACAATCAGGTTGTCGACATTGCCGCTAGCCTTAAACCTTCTGCGCGAGGTGAGTTGGAGATTACTGATCTTAACCGGATTTATCTTGAACGTAATCAGCTCAATGTGGAAATTATGGGTCGAGGATATGCCTGGCTTGATACCGGCACGCACGAGAGCTTGATTGCCGCGAGCAACTTTATTGAAACGATCGAGCATCGACAAGGTTTGAAGGTTGCATGCCCGGAAGAAATTGCCTTTCGTAAAGGTTTTATTGGTGCCGAACAACTTGAAAAATTGGCTCAACCACTTGCAAAAAACGGTTACGGACAATATTTGCAGCGCTTGTTGAATGAAGGCGTTCAGCCTTGATGAAATGTCTTGTAGAGGCAATTAATTCGCCTTTAAAATGGATTGGCAAACTAACTTACCATACTTAAATGAACATTATCTCAACTAAAATTTCTGATTTATTAATCATTGAACCCAAGGTATTTGGGGATGAGAGAGGCTTTTTTTTTGAGAGCTTTAATCAGCGTCGATTCAATGAGCTCATTGGGCGCGACGTCAATTTTGTGCAGGATAATCACAGTCGTTCTGTGAAAAACGTATTGCGTGGACTGCATTATCAAATCAGCCAACCTCAGGGCAAATTAGTGAGGGTCGTGCAAGGCAGTGTTTATGATGTAGCTCTTGATATACGTAAAAATTCCCCCACTTTTGGGCAGCATCTTGCGCTTGAATTGTCTGCTGAAAATAAACTAATGTTATGGATACCTGAAGGTTTTGCGCATGGTTTTATGGTGTTGTCTGACACTGCTGAGTTTCTCTATAAAACGACCGACTATTGGGCGCCCGAATTCGAGCGCAGTATTGCCTGGAATGATCCCCAGATCAATATTCAATGGCCGGTTCAGGGCGAACCTACTTTGTCTGCAAAAGATCAGCTTGGCAAATCATTGATCGAGGCGGAACATTTTATTTAAGCGGTTATGACTATCACGATAACTCACTAATTGGCCAGCGAGGGCGGGCATAAATTTCCAATCCTTGTTGCTGGCCTGCCATTAAGCGCTGGCAACCTGCATAGGCAATCATTGCGCCGTTATCGGTGCAGAATTCAAGTCTTGGAAAATAAAGCTGTGCATTTTCCTTGTCAACCATTTGGGCGAGACTTGCGCGAATTTGTTTGTTAGCGCTTACTCCACCGGCGACAACCAACCTTTTTAAACCGGTTTGTTGTAAAGCCCTTTTGCATTTAATGCTAAGCGTATCTGCAACAGCCTCTTGAAATGAAGCCGCTATGTCGGCTTTGTTTTGCTCTGTTTTTTCGGAAGCATTGAAGATATTCATGGTGAATGTTTTTAATCCGCTAAAACTAAAGTCTAAGCCGGGACGGTCCGTCATCGGTCGAGGAAATTTAATCTTAGCTATGCCTTGCTCAGCCAGTGCAGACAGTTTTGGTCCACCTGGATAACCTAATCCCAGCAATTTTGCCGTTTTATCGAAGGCCTCGCCAGCAGCGTCATCAAGGGATTCACCTAATAACTGATAATGACCGATACCTTCAACCTGGACCAGTAGCGTGTGACCGCCGGAAATTAACAAGGCAATAAAAGGAAATTGTGGTGGATTTTCTTCAAGCATCGGGGCAAGCAAGTGCCCTTCCATATGATGAACTGCAAGTGCTGGAACTTGCCATGACCAAGCCAAGCTTCTCGCCGTTGCTGCGCCAACCAGTAATGCCCCCATTAATCCGGGGCCTGCAGTGTAGGCAATGCCGTTAATTGCGCTACTCGTCAACTGACTTTCGGCTAAACATTGCTTTATCAAAGGTACTAATTTACGAATGTGATCGCGAGAGGCGAGTTCAGGAACAACCCCTCCATAATCACTATGCATGTCAACTTGGCTATATAATTTATGGCTAGATAAGCCATGTTCTGAGTGATAAATTGCGACTCCAGTTTCGTCACAAGATGTTTCTATGCCTAAAACGTACATTGATTTTTTGAAATTTATAAAAGTAAAGGTATAATTAAGGGTTCTGTTTGTTCAGTGGATTAAAAAATCCTAACTTTTAAATATTAACATATTCGGGTCATTATAATGCCGTCAGTAAAAATCAAAGAAAACGAACCATTTGATATCGCAATTCGCCGTTTTAAACGCGCATGTGAAAAAGCCGGTGTATTGGCAGAAGTACGTCGTCGCGAGTTTTATGAAAAACCAACTGCAGAGCGCAAACGTAAAGGTGCTGCTGCTGTTAAACGTCACTTGAAAAAATTGGCGCGTGAGCGTTATGCGTTGAAAAACCTGCGTCGCGGACGTCCTGCACTATAAAATTTAAGGCTAATACGATGGATTTGTTAACGGATCGTATCAAGGAAGATATGAAGGCCTCCATGAAAGGAGGTAATAAAGCCAGGCTAGGAGTGATACGGTTGATTTTGGCTGCCATTAAGCAGGTTGAGGTTGATGAGCGCATTGTTCTGGATAATGAGCGGGTAATTGTGGTTCTTGATAAGATGCTTAAGCAGCGCCGAGAATCAATTCGGCAATTTGCAGATGCAGGCCGTCATGATCTGGTAGCGATTGAGGAAGCTGAAATTCCTGTAATTCAAGATTTTATGCCGCAGGCTCTGACCGAAGAACAAATTACTTCAATGGTTAAGGATGCGGTCACCGAGTCTGGTGCAGAGTCTGTCAAAGACATGGGCAAGGTTATGGCTTTGCTCAAAACTCAAATGCAGGGACGTGCTGACATGTCCGATGTCAGTCTTAAAATCAAGGCTGCGTTAGCTGGTTAATCTTTATAACTTTTATCGGTGCAAATAATGTCCGGTAGAATCCCTCGTGAGTTTATTGATGAGCTTTTGGTGCGGGTTGATATTGTCGATTTAATCGATTCGCACGTACCTCTAAAAAAAACGGGTAACAATTTTGTCGCCCGCTGCCCGTTCCACGCAGAAAAAACCCCTAGCTTCTCTGTCAACAGAAAAAAGCAGTTTTTCCATTGTTTTGGTTGCGGTGCTAGTGGTAATGCAATTAGCTTTTTGATGGATTTCAGTCATCTAGACTTCATTGAGGCGGTTGAGGATTTAGCTGGCTTTGTCGGTGTCGACATTCCCAGGATTTCGAGTGAATATAAGCCTGAACAAAAGAATGAAGATTTAAATAGCCTGTATTTACTGATGGAGCAAGTAACCGGGTTCTATGTGAGCCAGTTACGAACTAGCGATGCCGGGAAGTTAGCGGTTGAATATCTAAAAAATCGTGGTGTAAGTAGCGCTTGCGCAGATGATTTCATGATTGGCTATGCTCCTGATGAATGGCGAGTCCTGGCGACTCGTTTTAACCCAAAAGCGTTACTTGATGCCGGGCTTTTGATCAGTAAAGATGGCGGGCAACCGTATGATCGTTTTCGTGGTCGTATCATGTTTCCAATCAGGGATAAGCGCTCTAGAATTGTCGGCTTTGGTGGGCGAGTACTTGACGATTCTTTACCTAAATATTTAAATTCCCCTGAAACACCTTTATTTCACAAAGGCAAAGAAGTTTACGGTCTCTTCGAGCTTCTTGAAAAAAACTCCAAGCCCTCAAGAATATTAATTGTTGAGGGTTATATGGACGTGATCGCCCTGGCTCAATTTGGTATTCATTATGCGGTAGCTGCATTGGGAACGGCAGCGTCTCAAGCGCATCTTGATTTGTTGTTCAGGTTTTCCTCAGAGCTTGTATTTTGTTTCGATGGGGATAAGGCTGGCCGTGAGGCGGCCTGGAGAGCAATGGAGCCGGCTTTTTCGAGCCTTAAAGATGGTAGGCAAATACGTGTCATGCTATTGCCGCAAAATCATGATCCTGATTCATTGGTTCGTGAGGAAGGAATTGATGGCTTTATCGGGCGCGTACAATCTTCTGAGACATTATCAGAGTTTTTTTTCGCTCATTGTTCCAGTGCTCTTAATCTTTCTGAGATGGAAGGTCGGGCACAATTAATTATCAAAGCTAAGCCCTATCTGGAAAAATTACCGGAGAGCGTTTTTAAAGAGATGATGTTTTCGAGACTAAAAGAGCTATCTGGCTGGGATTATCTGGATGTTTTGGAGAATACAGCTACACTTGCCACTAAACAAACCTCCAAGCAAAAATACGCTGATAACAAAAACAGAGCCCCAAATACAGGTAGATTATCGTCAGCACGGATGGCAATTGCGCTGTTGGTCCAGAATCCTTGGCTTGGCGAGATGCTTGATCAGCAGGAGATAGTTTGGGATGAGTTGGACTTTCCGGGTGTATCGCTGTTTAAGAATGTTCAGAATATGATTGCAGATAAAAATCCGGCAACTACGGCTAGTTTAGTAGAGTGTTATAGAGATTCTAGCGAAGAAAAATCAATAAAAGCGCTGGCTTTGCTGGACTCATTGATTCCAGATGATGGGGTAGAGGCGGAGTTTTTCGATGCGATCAGTAGGTTGGTAATTCAATCCAGGGAAAGGAGTCTGTCCATGCTACTTAATAAAGAAAAGAATGAAGGATTAACTTCACAAGAAAAACAGCTGTTACTAAAAATTCTAACAGTCAAATAATTAGATGCAATGCAACAGATTTTTTTGTATAATCGTCGGTTCGGCGAAGTCAGGTCGAACCAAGTCTTACGTGGGTAGATGATGAATCAAGAACAACAGCAGTCACAACTTAAACAACTAATAGCCAAAGGCAAAGTTCAGGGATATCTGACTTATGCAGAGGTTAATGACCACTTGCCCAGTGATATAGTTGATCCTGAGCAAATTGAAGATATTATTGGCATGATCAATGATATGGGAATTCAGGTCTATGAAGTTGCCCCGGATGAAGATTCACTTATTACTGATTCAGCGGCTGTTACTACGGACGATGAAGATGCGGAAGAAGTCGCTGCATTAGCTTCTGTTGACAGTGAGTTTGGGAGAACTACGGATCCTGTGCGCATGTATATGCGAGAAATGGGTTCGGTAGAATTGTTGACGCGTGCAGATGAATTAAAGATTGCAAAACGCATCGAAGAAGGTCAGCAGCAGCTCGTGAAGGCCATTGCTCGTTCCTGTATCGTTGTGGAAGATTTTATACAATCATTTGATAACATTTCAAGTGAAGAAGGCGGCATTCGTTTGACGGATTTAGTTAGCGGCTTTGTAGATTTAAGTGAACCTGAAGACTTTATTGCAGCACTGCCTGTCAATACTGACATTGAAGAAAGTCCAGCCGAAGAAGAACCTAAAGGATTAAATTATGAAGAGGTCAAGGAACGCGTTGAGGAACTTAGAAAGCAGTTAAAAATTGCTGCAACAGCCATCAAGAAGCATGGTTATTCCAGTGATAAAATAGAAAAAGAATTTGAAGTTTTGGCTGATTTGTTCATGGAATTTAAATGGACTCCTCAGTATCTGAAAAAACTGACGGCAATTATTCCAAATGGACTTGCAGCAGTACGTGAACAAGAAAAGGCGATTTTGGATATTTTCGTTAATCATGCAAAGATGCCACGAAAAGAATTTATTACTTCATTTCCAGATCATGAAACCAGTTCAGAATGGCTTGATCAATTTTTGGGTGCAGGAAGTAAATATGCAGTCGCACTGAAAGAGCGTGAAAAGGAAATCAAAAAAGCTCAAAAACTATTGCTGGAAATAGAGTCACAGTATGGTCTGACCATTAGCGGCCTAAAAGACATCAACAGACGTATGTCGATTGGTGAAGCCAAAGCCAGACGTGCGAAAAAGGAAATGATTGAGGCTAATTTAAGGCTGGTTATTTCCATAGCTAAAAAATACACTAATCGCGGCTTACAATTTCTTGATTTAATTCAGGAAGGTAATATCGGTTTAATGAAAGCGGTTGATAAATTCGAATATCGCCGTGGCTACAAATTTTCTACTTATGCCACATGGTGGATCAGACAGGCTATTACCCGTTCAATTGCGGATCAGGCCAGAACAATTCGTATCCCTGTGCATATGATTGAAACAATCAATAAATTGAATCGTATTTCCAGGCAAATACTTCAAGAGTTGGGTCGTGAGGCTACGCCAGAAGAATTGGCGGAGCGTATGGAAATGCCTGAAGACAAGGTTCGCAAAGTATTAAAGATTGCGAAAGAACCTATCTCAATGGAAACACCTATCGGTGACGATGAAGATTCTCATTTGGGTGATTTCATAGAAGATGCTAAAGTATTGTCTCCGGTTGAAGCCGCAACCATTGCTGGTTTACGTGAATCAACACAAAATGTGTTGGCTGGTTTAACCGCAAGAGAAGCAAAAGTTCTGCGTATGCGTTTTGGTATTAACATGAATACCGACCATACACTGGAAGAAGTGGGCAAACAGTTTGATGTGACGCGTGAAAGAATACGTCAAATCGAAGCCAAAGCATTGCGAAAACTTAGACACCCGTCAAGATCAGAGCAATTAAGATGCTTTCTTGATGGCGAGTAAATGATTTATAGGGCCCTTAGCTCAGTTGGTTAGAGCGTCCGACTCATAATCGGCAGGTCGTAGGTTCAAGTCCTACAGGGCTCACCATACAAAAGAAGGCTGCATTTGCAGCCTTTTGTACATCTGCATTTTACATTTCAACAAGGTGATATTGTGAGCAATAATTATACATTCACATCAGAGTCAGTTTCAGAAGGGCATCCTGACAAGGTAGCCGATCAGATTTCCGATGCCGTACTTGATGCTTTATTAGCACAGGATCCGCGTTCACGCGTTGCTTGTGAAACACTGGTAAAAACCGGCATGGTCATTTTGGCTGGTGAAGTAACCACCAATGCCTGGGTAGACCTTGAAGCTTTGGTTCGAAAAGTTGTTTGTGACATCGGTTATGACCATGGTGACATCGGTTTCGACGGTCAAAGTTGCGCGGTATTAAATGCCATTGGCAAGCAATCGGCTGATATTGCGATGGGCGTTGATGAAGCTAATGACCATGAGCAAGGCGCGGGTGATCAAGGTTTAATGTTTGGCTATGCTAGTAATGAAACAGAAGTTTTGATGCCGGCCCCCATAACCTATTCGCATCTACTGGTTAAGCGTCAGGCTGAAATTCGTAAAAATAAAACTTTACCCTGGCTACGCCCAGATGCAAAAAGCCAAATTACCTTTCGCTACGAAAACAACAAACCCGTAGCAATAGATGCCGTTGTTCTGTCTACTCAGCATTCGCCTGAAATTGCCACTAAGGCATTGCATGAAGCAATTATGGATGAAATTATTTTACCGGTTCTACCTAAAGAATGGCTACATAAAGATACTAAATATTTCATCAACCCAACCGGTCAATTCATTATTGGCGGCCCTGTTGGCGATTGCGGCTTAACCGGTCGTAAAATTATCGTTGATAGTTACGGCGGTATGGCAAGACATGGCGGCGGTGCTTTTTCGGGGAAAGATCCTTCGAAAGTTGACCGTTCTGCAGCCTATATGGCGCGTTATGTTGCAAAAAACATTGTTGCAGCAGAACTTGCTGAGCGTTGTGAAATTCAGGTTTCTTATGCAATTGGTGTTGCAGAGCCTACTTCTATTAGCATTGAAACTTTCGGCACTGGCAAAATCAGTGAAGACAGATTAGTTGAAATTGTAAGGGACATTTTTGATTTAAGACCCAAAGGTTTGATTGCCATGCTGGATTTATTAAAACCTATCTACCAACCAACCGCTGCATATGGTCATTTTGGCCGTACAGAAGATTCCTTTAGCTGGGAAAAAACCGATAAAGTTGACGCACTAAAAGATGCGGCCGGCCTTTAATTAACAACTAAATAACAGGAATACTAATGAGCCAAGCAGATTATAAAGTCGCCGATATTGCTTTAGCAGCATGGGGACGTAAGGAAATAAATATCGCCGAAACTGAAATGCCGGGCTTAATGGCTTTGCGTGAAGAGTTCGGAGCCGCACAACCTTTAAAAGGTGCGCGTATCGCCGGCTGTTTGCACATGACTATTCAAACAGCGGTATTAATTGAAACATTGACTGCTTTAGGTGCAACGGTACGTTGGTCATCTTGCAATATTTTTTCTACACAAGACCATGCTGCAGCAGCAATGGCGGCAGCTGGTATTCCAGTATTTGCCTGGAAAGGCGAAACAGAAGAAGAAGCCGAATGGTGTATCGCTCAAACTATTGATGGTTTTGATGGCTGGCGCCCAAATATGATTCTGGATGATGGCGGTGACTTAACCGTTATGATGCATGAAAAATACCCTGAATTAATGGCCGATATTAAAGGCTTGTCAGAAGAAACCACTACCGGCGTATTGCGGTTGTATGAAATGGTTGCCAAAGGAACGTTAAAAGTCCCTGCTTTTAATGTTAACGATTCTGTAACTAAATCTAAATTTGATAACCTTTACGGTTGTCGTGAATCATTGGTTGACGGCATCAAACGCGCGACTGACGTGATGATCGCTGGAAAAGTAGCCGTTGTCTGCGGTTATGGCGATGTCGGCAAAGGATGCGCTCAATCTTTGCGCGGCTTGGGAGCAATTGTTTTAATTACTGAAATTGATCCGATTTGTGCCTTGCAAGCGTCTATGGAAGGCTTTCGCGTCGTCACTATGGAAGAAGCGGCACCGCTGGCTAATATTTTTGTTACTGCAACCGGTAATTTCAATATCATCACTCATGAGCACATGATTGCCATGAGAGACCAGGCGATTGTATGTAATATCGGTCATTTCGATGCTGAAATTGATATTGCCTCTTTGCGTCAATATACTTGGGAAAATATCAAACCTCAAGTTGATCATGTTATCTTCCCTGATGGAAAACGCCTGATCATTCTTGCCGAAGGTCGTTTGGTTAACTTGGGTTGTGGTACTGGTCATCCAAGTTTTGTGATGTCTAATTCATTCTGCAACCAGGTTTTGGCACAAATGGAACTTTGGGCAAACGCAGCGCAATATGAAAATAAAGTTTATATTCTGCCTAAAAAGTTAGACGAAAAAGTCGCAAGATCTCATCTTAAACAACTGGGTGTGAATTTGACCGTGTTAACTGAAGCCCAAGCCAAGTACATCAATGTTCCGGTTGAAGGCCCATTCAAAGCCGATCATTATAGATATTGATTAATCATCGTTCTCACGATCAACATGGACAGCATCCCGTGACGCTTCTGCGCCACGGGATTCATATCCAACAGTTTTAGCTTTACAGAATCCCTGGGAACGATGCATTTTAAATTCCCTGAAGCGAGACCAAAAATGCAATCTCAAAAAAATCATTCACAATTGTTTAGTTTCGAATTCTATCCACCCAAGACCGATGAAGGCGCTGCAAGTTTACAGCTAGTGCATAATAAACTAGCGCAACTCAATCCTGACTTTTTTTCAGTTACTTTTGGCGCAGGTGGTTCAACACGGGATAAAACCTTTACTACGGTCGTCGATATTCAGGCCAAAGGCATAAAAGCCGCCCCACATTTATCTTGCGTTGCCTCAACCAAAACAAACATTAGTGCCATTCTTAAAGACTATAAGGAGCATGGCATCACAAAAATAGTCGCCTTGAGAGGTGATTTGCCTTCCGGGATGATGTCAGCAGGTGAGTTTCGTTATGCCAATGAATTGGTCGAATTTATTCGCCAGGAAACCGGCGATAACTTTCAGATTCATGTTGCCGCTTATCCTGAAGTTCATCCACAAGCGTCAAGTGCAGTGGACGATTTTAAAAACTTTAAGCGCAAAGTCGAAGCCGGGGCTAATGCGGTTATTACCCAGTATTTTTACAATGCCGAAGCGTATTTTCATTTTGTCGATACCTGCGAAAAAAATGGCATAACCATTCCTATTGTGCCTGGCATTATGCCAATTACTCAGTACTCACAATTATTTCGTTTTTCAGAAATGTGCGGTGCCGATATTCCACGCTGGTTGCGAAAACGTTTGGAAAGCTTTGGCGACGACCGGGATTCTATACAAGCATTTGGCCTTGAGGTAGTCAGCAGTCTATGTCAACGCTTATTGGATGGCGGTGCTCCGGGCTTGCATTTTTATACAATGAATCAATCTGCCCCTACGATGGCGATATTGGATAACCTAAAACGATAAGCAAATATTAACTTCAGAACTGTTAGATTAACCTTCATTGAGGTAATAGCTATGACCATAAATTTAAAACAGGAAGCCGAGTGGATAAGCGAAGAAGCTTATTTACACAGCGAACACCTTAGCGAAATAAAACGCGAGTATATTGATGGTGCTGTTTACGCAATGGCCGGAGCCAGTAAAAATCACCAACGTATTACAGCGAATGTTTCCGGTGAATTTAGAACGCAGTTAAAAAACACGCCCTGCGAACCCTTTTCATCGGATATTAAAGTCAAAGTGGGAACAAAGTTTTTTTATCCCGATGTTATGGTGGTGTGTAAGGATGATACTGATAATGTCTATTACACCGAAACCCCCGTTATTCTTGTTGAAGTCTTGTCAAAATCGACACGTCGTCGAGATGAAACTACAAAAAAAATGGCTTATCAAACGCTATCTACCTTAAAAGAGTATGTATTGATCGAGCAGGATTTTGTTGACGTCGAAGTTTGTCGGCGCAGTGAAGGCTGGATTTCTCAACATTATTTTATGGGTGATTCCGTAACTTTTGAATCCGTGGGAATAACCTTATCTGTAGCTGAAATTTATGAGCGCGTTGAAAACGATGATGTAAGCTCTTTTCTTGATTTACTTAATCAGCCGGCTGACCAGACTTTAGCTTTTTAGCAAGCAGTGTCAAACCAGTCCTTTTCTGATCGTGATCTTTCCGTTTTGTGGCATCCTTGCACGCAAATGAAAGATCACGAATCCTTCCCACTAATTCCGATCAAAAAAGGGCAAGGTATTTGGCTCGAAGATTTTGATGGGAATCGCTATCTGGATGCGATCAGTTCCTGGTGGGTAAATTTATTCGGTCATGCTAATCCAATTATTAATGAGGCCTTAAAAGACCAGCTCGATAATCTGGAGCATGTTATTTTCGCCGGCTTTACGCATGAGTCGGGCATCAAACTGGCGGAAAAACTAGTTGAAATAACGCCTCCAGGACTGAGCCGCTGTTTTTATGCCGATAATGGTTCTTCTGCGGTGGAAGTCGCGCTTAAAATGAGTTTTCATTATTGGCGCAACCAAGGTCAGGTTCAAAAAACCAGATTCATCACTCTGGAAAACAGTTATCACGGCGAAACGCTAGGTGCATTGGCCGTTGGTAACGTTCCTCTCTATAAAGAAACCTACGCTCCATTATTAATGGATGTCATAACAGTGCCCGGCCCGGATTGTTATTATCGTGAAGCGGGCGAATCCTGGGCGGATTACTCAATTCGTCGATTTGCTTTAATGGAAAGGACGCTACAAAATCAATGCCATACTGTTTCCGCCGTTATTATTGAGCCATTAGTGCAATGTGCCGGTAATATGCGCATGTACGATCCAGTGTACTTAAAATTATTGCGGGAAGCCTGCGATAAATATAACGTGCATTTAATTGCCGATGAAATAGCCGTCGGTTTCGGACGCACAGGAACATTATTTGCCTGTGAACAGGCGACAATCAGTCCTGATTTTATGTGTTTATCCAAAGGTTTAACGGGCGGCTATTTGCCTTTGTCGGCGGTGTTAACAACGACCCAGGTCTATCAGGCATTTTATGATGACTATCAGAACATGACGGCTTTTCTACACTCCCATAGTTATACCGGTAATGCGCTGGCCTGTCGTGCTGCTCTGGCGACCATAGATATTTTTCAGCAGCAAAATATTATTCAGAAAAATAAACGGTTGGCCTCTGTCATGACTGAAATGGCTAAGCGATTTAATGAGCATTTACACGTATCAGAAGTCAGGCAAACGGGCATGATCTTGGCTATTGAAATGGTCAAAGATAAGAACACTCGTGAACCTTACCTCTGGCAGGAGCGTCGCGGACTTAAAGTCTATCAATATGCATTGTCTAAAGGTGTACTATTACGCCCTTTAGGCAACGTTATTTATTTTATGCCGCCTTATATTGTCACAGAAGATGAGCTAATGCTAATTGCCGAGATTGCTTGGCAGGGCATAGAACATGCGGTTAGGGATTAATTATGCGCATTTCCAGATTATATACACCCGTTTTATTGGCAACAGGAAGAAATATCGAGTTAGATGAAGACAACGGACATTATGTCAGGACAGTTTTACGGCTAAAACAAAATGCGCAAATTATTTTATTTAACGGTCAAGGCGGCGAATATGTATGCACGGTTATCGAGGTCTGTAGAAAATCTGTTTTAGTAGCCGTCGAGCAATGGATCAACCGCACAGTAGAATCCCCGTTGCGGGTAACTTTAGGTTTAGGGATTTCACGTGGCGACCGAATGGATTTGGTGGTACAAAAGGCTGTTGAACTGGGCGTTACCCACATCACGCCTTTATTGACCGAGCGTTGCGTGGTGCAATTTAAGGGGGAGAAAAAACCGCAACGCCTGGTGCACTGGCAAAAAATAGTGCAACATGCCGCTGAGCAAAGCGGCAGAACTTGTGTACCCGAATTATTGGAAATTGAAACATTTCATAACTGGTTGACTAAGCAAGAAGGTCTAAAAGTGTTTCTTGATCCTTATGCCAATACAACCTTGACCGAGTTAAAACCTGAGTCCATGAAGGTTACCTTATTGACCGGACCTGAGGGTGGATTTTCCGATCAGGAACGAGACCTTGCGAGAGCCTCTGGCTTTGAGCCTGTTCGATTAGGCGCTCGTATTTTAAGAACAGAAACAGCATCTTTGGCAGCTTTAGCTGCAGTGCAATTATTATGGGGTGATTTTGGTAATGGCGGAACCTTGTGATAAGAAACCTCTTTTATAGCCTAGTCCCTTTTTTTGTATTGCTAGCCGCATCCACTTTAGCCTGTTTCTTGGGTTATTTTATTTTTCAGGGCTTAGACGGCCAGTACCCTTTAGCAAAGATAATTACTAAATCAACACAGGTTTTATTAGTTTTGAGTATTTTTCCGGCAATGGCCTATCTGAAAATAAGTCATCCAGAGTTAGGCTTCGCCACAAAAAAAATCTTTTTAAAGCAGATAATATTAGGCTTTGGCATTGGCTTTATGACCTTGATGCCGGTGTTTATAGTCCAGTATGCGCTGGGTATTAATATCATTGACGTAACCCAGCAATGGAATCTCGAGGTAATTGCAACAAAAATGCTGATTTCGCTATGCCTAGCGTTGTTGATTTCATTGGTTGAAGAGCCTATTTTTCGAGGCATTCTATTTGTGGGCTTAAAAAAGCAGCTACCGACTATCGCAGTAATTTTACTTAGCTCTATTTATTATGCGGCATTGCATTTTTTGAACAGTAAGGCTGAAGTGCCTATCCAGCAATTAAATATATTAAGTGGATTTTCTTTATTGGGAGAAGCTTTTTCTAACTTAATAAAGCCGCAAATTTTATCAGCGTTTGCGGCTTTAATGATGGTTGGAGTTTTTCTTGGTACTCTTAGGTCACAAGTTAAAGAAAGTCTTGGATTATGTATTGGCTGCCATACCTGTTGGGTATGGCAAATCAAGATGAGTAAAAGTTTATTCAATACAGATTTCAGCTCAGATTATATTTATCTGGTCAGTAGTTATGATGGTGTTGTGGGACCCTTGGTTGCTGGCTGGCTAGGACTCGCACTTATTGGTTACTATTGTTATAAGCAGATTTCAAACAGAAAGTCAGTCATCTTAAATGAATAAGTTTCATAGAGTTGAAGTGTAATGTCTGTGGAGAAATGTTATAAACCCAAGCGCTGCAGAGATCTTACTAAACTGTATTAGAAAACCTATTAAATCACTGAAGCGCATTCCAAATGTCCCTCCCCACAAATTTATCATCATTCCCACGCAGCCTTTGGCTGGTTTTGTGTGCGTTTGTACTATTTACCATTGTTTTTGCCATTTACGTTTATTCTGAGAAACTAATCGATCGCACTAATGAAGCGCGGTTTCAATCGCATTTGTTGATTGATGAATTACGATATTCATCTGATGACCTTACTCGTATGGTGCAGGACTACGTTGACACAGGAAATCCTTTATATAAGCAACATTTTCAGGAAATTCTTGATATTCGCAACGGCAAGAAGCCTCGCTTAGCCAATTATGTTGATATTTATTGGGACCCAGTGATTGGCGAAGAGCATAAGCCTCTATCTGAGAATGGCCAAACAATTGCTCTTATGGATTTGATGCGGAAAGTCGGTTTTAGTGAGCAGGAATTTGCAAAGTTGGAACAGGCTAAGGCCAATTCAGATATTCTCACCATTACAGAATATGCGGCTATTGACCTGATTGATTCTCCTGATAAATCCAACGTAGCAAATCACTCAAAGGCAAACCAAATGCTGCGCGATGCCGCCTATAAAAAAGCAAAGGTTTCCATAATGATTCCTATCAGTGAGTGCTACGAAATGATGGATCAACGTACCTTGATCGCTGTCCATAAGGCTGAAAATACAGCGATTATTTTACGTATAGTGTTCCTGTTGTCTGGATTGTTATTAATATCGTTACTTTGGAGAGCCTACCGGATTTTACATACAACACTCGGATCTTCTGTTGTTGAGTTACACGAACGGATTACCTGTCTGGGTCGTGGAGATTTTATTTCCTCAATTCCTGTTAGATCTGGCATGGAAAACAGTGTACTGGGTTGGCTGTCAGAAACACAAAGCAACCTTGCAAGGAGTGATGCGAAGCGAAGAGAGGCTGAAGAAAAAAGTCAGCGGATGACCCAGCTTCATTATGCGTTGAGTCAATGTAACCAGGCCATCGTGCACTGTAATAATCAAGGCGAGCTGTTTCCACAAATTTGTCGTGATGCGGTGATTTTTGGTGGTATGAAAATGGCATGGATAGGTTTACATGATCAACACAGCAAGCAAATCAAGTCGGTTTCGTCTTATGGCGGGGGCATAGAATATCTTGAAGGACTTTATATTTCCAGCAATGAACATGAAATCGCTGGGCGAGGCCCAACCGGGACAGCTATTCGTGAAGACCATCCTATTTGGTGTCAGGATTTTCAGCGTGAACCAGTCACTGCTCCCTGGCATGATCGGGGAAAGAAATTCGGTTGGGCTGCTTCAGCGGCGTTGCCTTTACATAAGGACGGAGAGGTAATAGGGGTTTTTACCATCTATTCTTCTGAGGTCAATGCTTTTGATCAGGCTGAACGTGATTTGTTGCAGGAAATGGTCATGGATATTGATTATGCACTTAACAATTTTGAGCGAGAAAAGCAACGTAGGCAGGCTGAGCATTTACTCGCAGAATCCCATAAGTTGCTCAAGACCATCATTGACATGGCACCAATGCGGATTTTTTGGAAAGATACAAACTTGTCATATTTGGGATGTAATCCGCCTTTTGCAAATGATGCTGGAGTCCCGGATACACAGTCTGTCATTGGTAAAAATGACTTTCAGTTGGCCTGGAAAGATCAGGCAACCTTGTATCGGGCAGATGACCAGCAGGTTATGGAGTCAGGCCATCCTAAACTGTACTTCGAAGAACAACAAACTACTCCTGAGGGCAAAATCCTTTGGCTACGTACTTCTAAAGTACCCTTACTCAATCAGGCTAATGAAACAATCGGTTTATTAGGGCTTTATGAAGATATAACCGAGCATAAACTCGCTGAAGAACGTATTCATTACTTGGCTAATTTTGATCCACTTACCGGTTTGCCCAATCGCGCTCAGCTGAACGATCACCTTAAATATGCGCTTAGTCTGGCTAAGCGCAGTAACGGCCATTTGGCGTTAATGTTCCTTGATCTTGATCATTTTAAGGACATTAACGATACTTTAGGTCATAGTATTGGCGATATTGTTCTAATCGAATTGGCCAAACGATTGCGACTGGCACTACGAGACGAAGATACTGTCACTCGTCTGGGCGGAGATGAATTTATTCTGTTGTTGCCTGGAGTTAATACGCTTGGAGCCGTTAATGTGGCAGAGAAATTACTGGATGAGATTGCCAGAAGTTATGTGATTGAAAATTATGATCTGACGCTGACCGCATCAATCGGGATTGCGCTTTATCCCGAAGATGGAGAAGATCTGGAATCCCTCTCCAAAAGTGCCGATACAGCAATGTATCGTGCCAAACAAGAAGGTCGTCAATGCTATCGTTTTTTTACCGCTGAAATGCAAGCGCAGTCAGAGCGTAACTTACAGCTAGTGAATGCGTTGCGTCATGCCTTGGAACTCAAACAATTATACATACATTATCAGCCGCAAGTTTCCATGAAGAATGGACGTATCACCGGAGCGGAAGCCTTATTGCGCTGGGATCACCCTGAATTTGGATTGGTTTATCCAGCAGAATTTATTCCCATCGCGGAAACTAGCGGATTGATCCTTCCGATTGGCGAATGGGTTTTAAGGTGTGCTGTGCGGCAGGCAAAAGCTTGGATTGATGGAGGTTTCGCGCCATTATTAATGGCTGTAAATCTTTCGGCTGTCCAATTTCGTCATCCTGATTTGCCGGAGTTAATTTCGCGGGTTCTTTTTGAAGAAGGTTTGCAGCCTGAATATCTGGAGTTGGAATTAACCGAAGGTGAAGCGATGCAAAATCCCCAAGCAGCAATTGCCGCAATGAATAAGCTACATGAAAGCGGCATTCGTATGTCGATAGATGATTTTGGTACTGGCTATTCTTCGTTGAGTTATCTGAAAAAATTCAAAGTTTACAAGCTCAAGATAGATCAGTCTTTTGTGCGAGATATTGATACTAATCCTGAAGACAAGGCAATCATTAGCGCTATCATCAATATGGCAAAGAGTCTTGGTTTACAAACAATTGCGGAGGGAGTGGAAAATCTTCCACAACAAATTTTTCTAGGTGAACAAGGCTGTGACGAGACGCAGGGCTATCTTTACAGCAAGCCGTTACCGATTGAACAATTTGACGAGTTATTGAGAGAAAACCGGGAATTTGATGGTTTTTTAGCTGATAGAACAGGGTAATGACAACACTGTGAACTTTAGAATGTTGTCAGATTAATATTGTTACAAACCATCAACGTTCACTACGATTGATATTGTATTGATGTTCAATACCCTCGGTTAAATTATAACCATCGTTATTAAATAGATCGTCTTTAAAAAACAGACGCATATCTATGATCCAGGCTATTTTCCTTAACTTATTGTTTTCTATGATTATGGTTGAAAGGTTATGATTGTCATCAATAATCTGAGTAACAACTGTTTTTGGATTGGTGGGATCTTCTTTTAGGGCACCCGACACAATTCTTTGAGCTGATTCCATTGTCAGTACAGGAAATGCAGTAGGTAGTTCAGCGTTCTTATCATTTTTAAGTGACTGCGCGTTAAAATAACCAATATCATAGACAAGCTTAAATGAAAGACCAATTATAAATATACCTGCGTAAGCCGCGAGTCCAATTTTTAACCGTCTTCTAATGCGAGGATTTGATAGTTTTTTTATAATGGTGCGAATATTCATGGCAATAGTATCGGATTACACACCGCAATCACCTTGAGCCAAAATAAACACACTTGGAGTGATTTTGGCTTAATCCTGTTCATACCCTTCAATCTTATCCAATTTAATGTTCATTTCGTCTGATGGATAATCTCCATCCGGTTTGGGCGCAAAAAATCTTGAACATAACAAGCCTAGCTCAAACAACATCCACATGGGAACGGCCAATAATGTTTGCGAGATTGCATCCGGCGGGGTCAATACCGCACCGACTATAAAGGCTCCGACAATAACATAAGGGCGTTTTTCAGCAAGTCCAGCCGGGGTTATTAATCCTGTCAAAACCAAAACGATGGTAAAAATCGGTACCTCAAAACAAACACCAAAAGCAAAAAACAGGCCCAAAACAAAATCAAGATACTTGGCAATATCGGTCATTACCGCTACGCCTTCAGGTGCGGCTGCGGTCAGAAAACCAAACACCAAAGGCAGAACCACGAAGTAGGCAAACGCTACGCCCATATAGAAAAGCAGAGTGCTGGCAATAAGCAGTGGTAATATCATACGCCGTTCCCGTTTATACAAGCCTGGGGCTACAAAGGCCCAGAATTGATAAAGGATGACCGGTACACTGATAAAAATGGCGACGACTAAGGCAAGTTTGAAGGGTGTAAAAAAAGGCGATGCCACATCAATAGCTATCATGGTGCTGTTTTTTGGCAAATGCTGCATCAGCGGACCGGCTAATTGGGTGTATATTTGATTGGCATAGGAAGCAAGTCCTAAAAACATAAGTAATATACATAAAACAACTTTTAAGAGTCTATCACGCAGTTCGATCAAGTGACTGATGAATGGCTGCTCTCCTGTTGCTTCAGTGTTATTTTGGCTCATGTTGTTCTGAATCATCTGCCGTTGCTGAGATTGACGTGGATTTAAGCGTTTCCGAAGCTTCATCAACAATATGACGAACCTCGGCAATTGCATTTTTTCCTTCATTCAAGAAGCTTTCTTGAAGAATTGCCTGTTCTTGAAATATTTGTCTCAATTCTTCGGCCTGCAGTTCAAGTTTGATTTCTTCCTTAACGGAAGCAACCATTGTGCGGGTTTTACCCAGCCAGAAACCTGCAAGCCTTGCAACTTTGGGCAATCTTTCAGGTCCGATTACCAATAAACTTACCAGAGCTATCAAGCACAATTCGGAAAAGCCAACATCAAACATAAAAATCAGTCTTTATCGGTTTTTTTGAAAGTGACTTCACCTTCGATGGTTTCACCTTTATCATCTGAGGGTTTGTTTTCTTCGCCGTCTTTGATGGCTGAACGAAAGCCTTTGATGGCTCCGCCCAAATCAGTTCCGATATTACGAAGGCGTTTGGTGCCGAAAACAACGATGACAATGGCTAATACAACTAATAAATGAGTTACGCTGAGGCCCATTCTAAACTCCAATAGAGACGTTAATGTTGTTAAAAACCTTGAAAAATCAAGGTCGCTATTTGTTGCGTTGCTCCTTTTCTTCCAGGCCGGACAAGCCAAAACGACGATGCAGTTCCTGCAAAACATCATCTGGCCCCAGTCCCTGATGGGCTAACAACACCATACAATGAAACCACAAATCGGCAGTTTCATAAATAATTTGCTTTTTATCACCATCTTTAGCGGCGATAACAGTTTCTGTAGCTTCCTCGCCTATTTTTTTCAGTATGCTGTCGAGCCCTTTAGCATAAAGACTCGCCACATAAGATTTGTCGGCTGCTTCCAGTTTGCGTTGCTCAAGAATTTCTGCCAGTTGCTGTAATACGTCACTCATGATTTTTTATAAATAGCTTCAGGGTCTTTTAATACAGGTTCGACAGTTTGCCATTGACCGTCAACCAAACTTCGATAAAAGCAGCTTTCACGTCCGGTATGACAGGCAATATCACCTTCCTGTTCTATTTTTAACAGAATAACGTCTTCATCGCAATCCATGCGCAAATCAAGAATCTTCTGTCTATGACCGGATTCCTCGCCTTTACGCCATAAGCGTTTGCGTGATCTTGACCAGTAAACGGCATAACCCTCTGCAACGGTTAAAGCCAGGGCTTCACGGTTCATCCAGGCGAACATCAGTACTTTGCCCTTTTTAGCCTGTTGCGCGATAACCGGTACCAGGCCGTCTTCGGTCCAGCGTATCTGTTCCAGCCAGGAAATGTCGGTCATAACCGTACCTCTATACCACGAGAGGCCATGTGCTGTTTGGCTTGATTAATGGTGAATTCGGCAAAATGGAAAATACTGGCTGCCAACACCGCATCGGCTTTGCCCTGAATAACGCCATCGGCCAGATGATCCAGACAGCCTACGCCACCGGAAGCAATGACTGGAACGGTCACTGCTTCGCTAATCGCGCGGGTTAAAGGTAAATCAAAACCTTCACGGGTACCGTCTCTGTCCATGCTGGTTAACAAAATTTCACCGGCACCGAAGTCGACCATTTTCTTGGCCCAGGCAATTGCATCAATACCTGTAGTTTTACGACCACCGTGGGTAAAAATTTCCCAGCGATCATACTCTCCATTCTGACTGACTTTTTTTGCGTCGATGGCGACGACAATACATTGTGAGCCAAAGCGTTCGGCCGCTTCACGAACAAAATCCGGGTTAAAAACCGCCGCACTGTTAATGCCGACTTTATCAGCGCCGGCATTCAGCATGCGGCGAATATCGTCCAAAGTTCGGATGCCACCGCCTACAGTCAGCGGAATAAAAACTTCACTGGCGACCTGCTCAACAACATGCACAATCGTATCGCGATTGTCATGCGTTGCGGTAATGTCCAAAAAGGTAATTTCATCTGCGCCTTCACGGTCATAACGTCTGGCGATTTCAACGGGATCACCCGCATCACGAATATCGACAAATTTTACGCCTTTAACGACGCGCCCATTATCGACATCCAGGCAGGGAATAATACGTTTGGCTAAACTCATGGTTATTGAAAAGATTCCGCTAATTTTTCGGCTTCTTCAAAATCCAGTGTGCCTTCGTAAATCGCACGACCGGTGATGGCACCCATAATCCCTTCATGAGCAACAGCTCCCAAGGCTCTGATGTCGTCCATATTGGTGATACCGCCGGAAGCAATGACGGGAATTCGAATGGCGCGAGCCAGTTTGGCGGTAGCTTCAACATTAACACCACCCATCATCCCGTCTCGGGAAATATCGGTATAGATGATAGCTTCAACCCCGTCTTCCTCAAAATGTTGAGCCAGATCAATGACGTCATGTTTGGATAGTTTGGACCAGCCATCGATTGCGACTTTGCCGTCTTTTGCGTCCAGACCCACGATGATACGACGTGGATATTCTCTTGCCATATCTCTGACGAAATGGGGTTCATTAACCGCTTTGGTTCCGATAATAACGTATTCCACGCCCGCATCCAGGTAAGCCTGAATGGTTTCTTCGTCACGAATACCGCCGCCAATTTGCACGGGAACATCTGGATAAGCTGCAACGATGGCATGAATAACGTCGGCATTTCTGGGTTGTCCGGCAAAGGCGCCATCGAGGTCAACCAAATGAATTCTTCTTGCGCCAGCTGCAACCCATTTGCCGGCAATAGCAACAGGGTCATCAGAAAAAACCGTATTATCGTCCATGCGTCCCTGACGCAAACGAACACAGCGACCCTCTTTTAAATCGATTGCAGGTATTAATAACATAACACTAAAATCCTCAGCAACTTGTAATCAGTCAATAGTAATTAAACTTCTCCGTCCCAATGTAAAAAGTTGTTAAGCAGTTGTAAGCCAACTGCCTGACTTTTTTCGGGATGAAATTGTACGGCAAAAACATTATCTTGTGCCAAAGCACAGGCAAATGCTTCTGGGTATTGGGTGGTTGCCGCGATAAGTGCGGACGTGTCAGGTTGCGCATAATAACTGTGCACAAAATAAAAGCGGCTATCTTGCTGAATGTTGTCCCATAGCGGATGCTTTTGCGTCTGGTGAACCTGGTTCCAGCCCATGTGAGGGATCTTAAGTGTTTCGCCCTCTTGGTTTTTTAATGAGTCGGAAAAATGCTTGACGTGTCCTGGAAAAATGTCCAGACATTTTATTCCACCATTTTCTTCACTGTCAGTTAACAAAGCCTGCATTCCCAGGCAAATGCCTAATAAAGGCTTGTTTAGCGCAACTTGCCGGATGACCCTGGATAAACCTGATTCTGTCAGCGCCTGCATACAATCCCTAATAGCACCAACGCCAGGGAATACAACACGATCAGCCTGCAGAATGGAAGCGGCGTCGGAAACACAAATAACATCGACTTCCGGCGCTGCATGTTGCAGCGCTTTTACGATGGAATGCAGATTACCCATTCCATAATCAATTACGGCGACAGAAGACATAAGGACAATAAATTAAATGTACAAGATTAAAGACTGCCTTTGGTGGATGGCATTATGCCTGCCATGCGTGGGTCAGCGGTAATAGCCATACGAATGGCTCGACCCATGGCTTTAAAAATGGTTTCGGCAACGTGATGGGCATTCGCACCCTTGAGATTGTCGATATGCAAGGTTACGCCAGCATGATTGACAAAACCCTGAAAAAACTCGCGGAACAAATCGACGTCGAAACTGCCGATCATGGCTTTGGGATATTTGACGTCATAGAACAAACCGGGACGTCCCGAAAAATCGATGACCACACGCGACAAGGCTTCGTCTAAAGGCACGTAGGCATGGCCGTAACGATAAATGCCTTTTTTGTCGGTCATAGCTTGAGCAAACGCCTGTCCCAGAGTAATGCCAATATCTTCAACAGTATGGTGGGCGTCTATGGCTAAATCACCGTGGGCAACAACATCAATGTCAATCAAACCGTGTCTGGCAATTTGATCAAGCATGTGATCAAGAAAAGGAACACCAGTCAAAAATGAGGATTTACCCGAGCCATCCAGGTTGATTTTGATTTTAATTTGAGTTTCAAGCGTATTTCGCTCTACTTCCGCAGTACGTTGATCCATGTTTGAATTATTAATATTTTTAGACTGATTGCATTTTACTATGACGGGCCAGATTTTGCAGTGTTTGTTATTCAATGTCGAGGCTAAATGAAAAATAGCCAGTATAGACGTTCGTGCACCTTACGACGTCGGATTGATTTTATACGGCGATGTAGTATTAATATTACGTAAAGTTCAGTTTTGGCTGTCTTTATTATAGATATATTCTGAGGTACTATTAAATCAAGAGAATTTATATTATTGGCAGTGTCTTACTATCGGTGCGCTATTTTTATAATGTTATAATCGAAGCCTATAGATAAAATAATAAAGAGAGCAAACTTGGCCGATTCAATTCCACGCGATGTGTTTTTGTTACTGGAAACGGCGCTTAACCAGGATAGAGAAAAGGCAGAAGTTTTCGCCAAGGCAATTGAAGGTTCAATTCAAGACATTGAACCTCAGGCTGAAAAGCATATTAGCCGCAAAAAAGGCACAATAAAAGCACAGCTTTGCAACGAGTTACGCACAGAATTGGCGACTAAAGAATTTGTGTGAGCTGAGATTAACGGGGGCGCACTGAAATTAGCGATGTTCGAGCTGAAATTAACGTGCTTCGTGTTTAGCTTAAACAAAATACTTTGTAGTTAAAGATATTAGTTGGAATTGCAGTAATTGGATTGACCTTATTTAACTCTGTCTTTGTCAAATTAGTTGAACTGATCATGAAATAATCTAAAAATCGCCTTGGTGCTTTAGGTGAAACTGATGATTAAGCTTCTGAATCCTTGTTACTCGTTGATACCCAGATAAGTCTTGGCTTTTTATTTTCGTATTACGATTAACAGCAATAATCTCTTAAGGAGTTAATCATGAATGAGCCGTCACCTAATGATGTGCTGACCTTCAAGCTAAATGACGACGGTAAGTTGCTGGCGATATTCGAGGCCTGTGAAAACAAGCCTGCTTTGGATATGGAAGCAATTAAAGAAGCATTGTTGAAACAAGGTGTTGCAAACTTGTTTATATTTGAGAATGCGCTTACACACCTGTTAAAACAGTACAACAATCCTAATCAGGGCTTTGTTCTGGAGATTGGCGAACGCCGGAACGGCGAATGCATAATCAAGGTTGATCCCGTCAAAATGTCTGCGAGTCTAACATTAGTTCCTCCTTATGGTGGTAATCCGCTTACTTTGGAACAAATTCAGCTGGCTATAAAGGGAAAAGGGATTATACGCGGCATTTTGAACAATGAAATCCTGGCGGCCTTAAAGGAAGGGCGAGCATCCGAACGTATCATTGCCAAAGGATTGGAGTCCGTGAAAGGCACGGATGCAAGGTTTCAAAGTCTGATACCTCAAATTAGGGAACGAAAACCGCAGGTAGACCAGCACGGTGTAGCCGACTTTCGTGACCTTGGGGATCTTATTGTTGTAAAGCAGGGTGATCCGTTAATGTGCCGCACCCCACCCACTGCCGGTAAAAAAGGCTGGGACATAACCGGACTGATCCTTTCTCCGCAACCCGGCCAGGATATCCAATACGCTTCCGGGTTAACAGGAGTCGAACTTGACCTAGAATCAGAAGGTGATGCGGATAATATCAGTCTCTTGCTGGCTGCAATCACCGGACAGCCCAAGCTTGTGTCAAATGGTGTTATCGTAGAACCTACTATCAACTTACCACTGGTCGACCTCTCGACTGGAAACGTAAATTTTGACGGCACTATCAATATTAAAGGCGACGTAAAAGACGGGATGAAGGTTTACGCCACAGGGGATGTCTTTATAGGTGGAACCGTTGAAGCGGCAGAGATCGTAGCTGATGGGAACATCGTTATTAAAGGCGGCGTCATTGGTCACAGCGAATTAAGTGGAGATACTAACGTAGCGCCTACTTTTAACGCAAGAGTTATTAGCAAAGGCTCAATCAGTGCGCGCTTTGCGGAAAATGTCTGCATGGAAGCCAACATGGATATCCTTATCACAGAGTTTTCCATGCATAACTATTTGACCTCGCTGAATCGAATAGTTGTCGGCAAACCTGGAGCAAAAAAAGGTCGGATTATTGGCGGTCTTACTTGTGCATCGAACCTTGTAAGAACAGCAACATTAGGCACAAAATCCGGCCTAATAACCAAGGTCAGGGTCGGGTTCAACCCTTTTCTCCAGGTGCAGTTTGATAAACTTACGCTAGAGATTGAAGCAGTTGAAAAGGAGTTGGAGAACATTAAAAAGATCATTGCTTTTATTGGGCTTCATCCGGAAAAAGACAAAGATGGCTTGTTAAATAAACTATTACACACACGAGAGCAATTTGAAGTTGATTGTCCACGGCTGCATGCCGAACACTTGAAAGTGCAGTCGCAGATGACCTTACCCGAAAAAGTTCAGATTATCGTTGAAGAGGCTGTTCATGCCGGAACTGAAATTCAGCTTGGAAATGCCATTTGTAAAAACAATCAGGAGCGAGGTAAGGGCGTGTTTCAAATCATTGATGGAGCAATCAGCTTTGGAAGCGTTTTTTAATGTGAAAAATTTCAGTTTTTGGTAACCAGAGCAACGGCTGATCTGCGATGTGGTAAAATCGTATGCATTGTTTAAATTCATTGTATGCCAAACAATAAAACTGTAAAAATTGAGAGGAAAAAATTATGAAATTTAGTCCCTGTATTGATGAATGTACTTATGATGGAACTCATTGCCAAGGTTGTGGCCGATCGCATGAGGAAATCGCCGAAACAAAAAAGCTAGTTATGGCAGTCGTTAATTTTGCCCAAATACAAGAATATGAAAATATTGAGGAATTTTCAAATGCGATCGGGCAGAGCGTATTAAAAAAATTAAAGAAATCCTCAGCAGGAAAATAGTCGCTTTATACCCCCCTTTTTATGATAAACACTCCTGAAATTATTGGCTATTTAGCGGCGACACTCACTACGTCTTCTTTTTTGCCCCAAGCAATTTTAACCATAAAAACCAGGGATACAGAATCCCTTTCTCTGGGCATGTACAGCAGCTTTACTTTGGGGGTGCTGTGCTGGCTTATTTATGGCCTTTATCTGAATGACAAGGCCATTATATTTTCAAACGCAATAACCTTGTTGCTGTCCGCTTCTATACTTTACTTTAAGATACGCAATATATTCCACAAGAGAAAACACAATCGGGCTTAAGGCTGTTGAAGAATTTCCAGAGCATTGCCGTCCGGATCGCGACAAAATAACGCTTTTCGGCCGGAGATGCTTAAGGTGTAAACCGTTCCCGTCCTATCCAGAGTATCCTTAATCGGTGTCAAATCTTCAACACTCAAGGCAATGTGTCGATCACGACCACCATGCACAGGGCGACCTGTTGTTGGATCTGGATTTTCCAACTCCAATAAATGAATTTGTTGGGCGCCCAATTGTAACCAGGCACCTGGAAAACCCAAATCGGGTCTTTCGGTTTGTTGCAAGCCAATAACATCACAATAAAATTTAAGTGATTCGACGGTGTTGGAAACAATGAGGCTGGAATGACTCAGGGTAAAATTTATTTTTGTCATTATGATAATGGGCTGGAAGGACGTGTAGAAAATAATTCGCAACAAGGCCGGAACTAACTTAGTTCCTGGTCAATTACAAAAAGCCAGAGTTAGCCCGATTAAATCAAAGCGATTTTATTTTGTTCAATACTGCCTGGGCATGTCCGTCTGGCGTAACACCGTATTCCACATCAACTAAAATACCTACTTTGTTAATAATGAAGGTAGAGCGGAAAATGGCCATACTTTTAACGCCATTTTTTTCGCGTTCCCGCCAGACACCATAACTTTCGCAGAGTTCGCCATCCACATCGGCCAGTAAATCCAGGCGCAGATCAAATTTGGTTATAAAGTCTGTATGGCTGGCACAACTGTCTTTGCTGACCCCGATAATTACTGTATCTGCAGTTGCAAATTCCTCGGCAAGCTGGGTAAATTCGTTCGCCTCGATGGTGCAACCTGGCGTGTCATCTTTGGGATAGAAATACAAAACAACATTCTTTTTGCCGAAAAAGTCAGACAAACTGACAGTTTCATCGTTTTGGTTTTTTGAACTGAACAGCGGAGCCGGTTGGCTTTTTTCTAACATGGAAAACTCCTTAAGAATTTTTGGATAGATAAAACGGGAGTCAGCAGTTTAAGGCTATCGCGGTATCGCTGCAAGTCAACTATAAAATCCCCGCAGGCCTATGGCCTTTTAAGCAATCTTAGCGGGGATGAGCATTACAGATCAGGCTTTATTTTCGCCGCCGAACACTTCCAGCAAGCGGGGAAGAAAATTGGCCAATTCCAGCGACATAATTGAAAAATCAACATCAAACTGTTCTGCTTCAGATTCGGTATCAATGTCAGAAACCTGATCCTGAATTAAATCAAGAAACTTCAGGCGCTTGATGGAAAGGTTTTCATCGACAATAAACGACAGACGGTCAGCCCAATTCAGAGCCAGTTTGATGACTTCTTTGCCGGTATCCAGATGGTTTTTAATTTCTGGCAGACTCAGGTCATGGCGTTTACAACGGATAATGCCACCTTCTTCTTCCGGAGCGCGTAATTCACATTCATCTTCAATCGTAATATCGTCTGGCGCTTGATGATTAATTAACCACTCGGTCATGATTTTAACGGGTTTTTCGATGGTGTTCAGGGGCACGGCTGGTAATGAACCCAGGCATTTACGCAAATTGCTCAGTAAGTCTTCGGCTTTTTTTGCAGAAGCGGCATCGACAATTAACCAGCCGCCTTTGGGGTCGATATAGGCGTAAGTTTTATTTGAAAAAGTAAACGCCCGGGGTAATAACTCAAAGATAAGCTCATCCTTGATAGCGGTGCGTTCTTTTTTTGCCAATTTGCGGCCTTGCTGTTCTTCGGTTTCAAGAATTTTTTCCTGCAACATTTCATTAACAACAGACGCAGGCAGAACTCTTTCTTCCTTCTTTCCGCACAGCATCAAAAAGCCATTCGCACTATGGACCAGTTGTTCCGAGGATTTGCCCAGCGGTGAAGTCCAGCCAAAAGTTGACTCTTCATGACTGCCGCAGGGTCGAAAAGCCATTTGTTCAAGTTTAAGTTCCAGATCTTCTGGAGCCATTGTAAATTCTTCTGTTAGACGAAAAATGCTAAGATTTTTAAACCACATGCGTAACGGATACCTTGTAAATTAAATTGTTGGAGCATTATCGCAAATTTAGCGCCATAAAAATAAAGTAAATTTTCAGGCGTGAATAAACTCGATTCAAACCCACAGCAATTTGGTCGCCATCACAAACAGCAACAGCGAAAAATAACGTTTTAATTTTTCAGCAGGCAGTTTGTGAGCCAGCTTTGCGCCTAGCATCGCTGTGTAGGTACTGGTCAGAACAATGCCGAAAAAAGACGGCAAATAAATATAACCCAAACTCCAGGCGGGCAACTGCAAAGCATCCTTGCCCAAGAGCGCATAGCCAATTGAACCAGCAAACGCTATGGGTAAACCGCAGGCGCTGGCCACCGCAACGGCATTTCGAATCGGTGTTTGAAAATGCACTAAAAAGGGCACAATCAGTGTGCCTCCACCAATACCCAGCAGCGACGAAAACAGTCCGATAATAGTGGAAGCGCCAAAATCCAAGGCTTTCGATGACGGTTCACGCCCCGGTTTGGGCTTAAACTGAATAGCCATTTGCACGCCCACAATGAGCAGGTAAACAATAAAAACATAGCGCAAAATGTTACCCGTTATCTGTTCGGCAACTACAGCTCCAATTCCCGCGCCGATTAAAATACCTGGCGCCAGGTTTTTTACTTTAGGCCATAAAACTGAGTTTAATCGATGGTGGGCCAATACCGAAGAGATTGAGGTTAGAATGATGGTTGCTAACGAGGTTGCGACTGACATGATCATAACCAGATCTGCCGGAAATCCTTGGGCTGCAAAGACCACCGCTAAAATCGGCACAATAATCAGGCCACCGCCGACGCCGAACAGTCCGGCAATTAAGCCGGAAACTGTGCCCAATAAGATACTGACTAGAAAAATTGTTATCACGTTATTCCTGATTTAGTGTGTGACATTAAAAATAGGGTTTACAGCAACTAACACCACCATTATGCCTCTATAAATACCGCTGTGCTATGCTAGCGCCATTATTAAATGACTTGAGTAATGCTGTGGAAATATACCTTGTTGGCGGCGCGGTGCGCGATAGATTACTGGGACTTCCCGTCAAGGAACAGGATTGGGTGGTCATCGGTGAAACGTCTGAATCCATGTTGGATAAGGGCTTTCGCTCGGTCGGCAAGGATTTTCCGGTATTTTTACACCCAAAAACACACGAAGAATATGCCCTGGCCAGAACCGAAAGAAAAACAGCTCCCGGATATAAAGGTTTTAAGGTATATGCCGCGCCAGATGTTACGCTAGAGCAGGATTTAATTCGTCGTGATTTGACGATTAATGCAATGGCATTGTCGCCGCAAGGACAGTTAATTGATCCTTACGGTGGACAACACGATCTTGAACAACGCATTTTTCGACATGTTTCGCCGGCTTTTGCCGAAGATCCGGTTCGTATTTTGCGTCTCGCCCGTTTTGCTGCACGCTACGCCCATCTGGGTTTTACGTTGGCTGAAGAAACCTTGATGCTTATGCAAGCGATGGTGGCGGCAGGAGAAGTCGATCATCTGGTTCCCGAGCGTGTGTGGGCAGAACTGTTTAAAGCGCTAAATGAAAAATCACCCAGCGCTTTTTTTCATATATTAAAAGACTGTTCCGCACTCAATATTATCTTCCCGGAAATACAGGCTTTATTTGGTGTACCGCAGCCGGAAAAATATCATCCCGAAATTGATACCGGTGTTCATGTGATGATGTGTTTGGAGCAAGCCGCTTTGTTATCAGTTAATCCCGAAGTCAGATTTGCGGTCCTTGTTCATGATTTGGGCAAAGGAGTAACGCCCAAAGTCGAATGGCCGCATCATTATGGACATGAAACCCTAGGGTTACCGGTATTGGAAAAGCTGTGCAACCGTTTGCGAGTGCCCAATACGTTTAAATCGCTGGCGCTGCAAGTCATGCAATACCATACTCATTGTCATCAGGTTTTTGACTTACGCGCTTCAACCTTAACCGATATGCTGACTGCCTTGGGAGCGCACAAACCCAGCAATAAATTGCCCGATTTTTTACTGGCCTGCGAGGCGGATTCCAAAGGCAGAACCGGTTTGGAAAACACGCTTTATCCTCAAGCTGAATTGCTAAGGGGTGCAGCCAGCGCCTTGTCATCGATTGACACTTCTTCGGTTATGGACGGGGCGTTGCAAGGTCCACAAATAGGTGAGGCAATCCGTCGATTAAGAATTAAGGCAGTTGCCGAGTTTGTGGCGTTGTATGGGAAGCATTAACAAGATTTTACTCAACTGGCTTTAGCCATTGCTGTAAGGTCAAGATCAGTTTTTCAGGATTGATCGGTTTGGCTATAAAATCATTCATACCGAGTGCCAGGCATTTGTCCTGTTCTTCTTCGGTAACACCAGCGGTCAGGGCGATAACCGGAAGAGTGGCAAAACGCGCCTGACGTCGGATCAGTTGCGTTGCTTCAAAGCCGTCCATTTCAGGCATGTGAATATCCATCAACACCGCATCAAATTCGCCTGCCTCCAATTGCTCCAGTGCCTGAAGGCCATTATTGGCCATGCTGACAATAATGCCGGAAAGCTTTAGGAATTTTCCTATGATCAGTTGGTTGATCATAATATCTTCAACGACCAAAATTCGCTTGCCGACCAGCAAGTTGCCTGAATCGTCGGAAGCCACTGTGGGTGATTCCAAGTTGGACTCCGCTTTTGGTTTACTGGTCACAGGCGACAAACCAAGTACCAGCTCAAAGCTGAACGAGCTACCTTTGCCTGGTATACTTTCTACCAAAAAGTGACTGTTCATCAGCTTCAAAAGATTATCGCTAATCGCCAGCCCAAGACCTGTCCCGCCAAAACGGCGACTAATTGAGCCGTCAACCTGACTGAAAGGCAGGAACAGTTTTTCAATATCCTTATCTGACATGCCGATACCGGTATCGGTAACGCTAAACAATAAGCTGGCTTGTGATTCAGATCTGTCCAAAAGCGTAATGTTGAGCGTAACCTTGCCATTGCTTGAAAATTTAATAGCGTTTCCCAACAAATTGATTAAAACCTGTTTGAGTCTGAGTGGATCACCGGTCAGGTCGCATGGCACATTCGGCGCAATATCTATTTTTAAATCAATACGCTTTTCTTCTGCAGTCGCAAGAAACAGATTGTTCAGATTGCTGGTTAAACTATTAAGATCAAAGTTATTGTTGGTAATGCTTAAGTGTCCCGATTCCATTTTGGAAAGATCGAGAATGTCGTTAAGTATATTCAGCAGATCATTGGAGGCGCTGTTGATTTTTTCCAGATAATCTCTGGTTTCATCAGGAACTTCATTATTAAGCGCGAGATGCGAAAGCCCCATGATCGCATTCATAGGCGTTCGGATTTCGTGAGACATATTGGCTAAAAATTCGGATTTGGCACGGGCAAGTGCTTCTGCCGCCAGTTTGGCCTGGCGTAGATCTGTAATGTCCATGCAGGAGCCAATGTATCCTGTAAAAAAGCCATCCGCATCAAAGCGGGGCACGCCATGGTCGTCAATCCAGCGGTAGTTACCATCGTTATGTTTCAGGCGATATTCCACCTGGAAGGGTTCACGTCGGTCAAAATGACGGATATAAATATCCAGATAACGCTCCAAATCATCGGGATGGATGCCCTTTGCCCAGCCGTTGTCGAGCTCCTGCTCCAGTGTTCGGCCGGTAAAATTCATCCAGGTCTGATTAAACCAAAAGCAGAGTTTATCGGTGCCAGCTAGCCAGATCAAAACCGGGGCTGCATCGGCAACTACCCGGAAACGCAATTCTGATTCTTTTAACTGTAATTCGGCCTGTTTACGACGATCGATGTCTTCAACTACCGCGACAAAATAAAATGGAACATCCTCTTTATCGCGAATTAGTTTGACCGATAAATTGCCCCAAACCAGTTGACCGTTTTTGTGCACATATTTTTTTTCTTTATTGAAGCTGGAAGTTTTACCGGCGAGGAGTTGAGATATTAGTGTGGTATCTGATTGATGATAATCAGGATCGGTCAATTCCGTGAAGGTCATTGATAAAAGTTCATTGCGACTGTAGCCGACGATATCACAAAAGCCCTGATTTACGTTTAAAAAATAGCCGTCCAGCGAAACATTGACAATGCCGACCGGCGCGCCCTCGAAGGTAACGCGAAAACGTTCCTCACTCTGGGCAAGTTCTGTTGTGCGATCTTCCACTAATTGGCGGAGCAGGCTTCCACGCCCCGAAAACATCAGGGCAAACGAGCTAACCATACTGGTCAATATCAAGCCAGCCAATAAAATCAGCCAGGCGTTATTTGAATGATGATAGTCAAAAAAGACTTGCGTCGGTGTAATTTGAAGCCGCCATTGGCGGCCGCCAACAGGGATGATGAAGTTATGTATCAATGAAAAATTTCTGCTAAATAGTCCTTTTTCTTTTTGCACGGATATTTTTGGTCCGTCTGGTTCACTGGTATAAATGAGTTGATCTGCACTGGCCGCGCTCTCATCAATAAGCTGGTAAGACAGCCTATCCCGATTAAGATTGTTGAGTGTCGCGGTGATAATGTCCTCCCCCCTAAAAACAGCAACCAGGTAGCCTAAAATAGAGTTCTGGCGTTCTTCCAGTGTTTTATGGGGGAGATCTTTTCGATATACGGGCATAAATGCCAAGGCGCCAAATTGGTTTTTGCGCTCTTGAACCAAAGTTATCCTTGCTGTTGCGGCGATGTCTCCGGTATTACGGGCTCGATCAATGGCTTCATGGCGCAATTCATCAGAATAGACATCGAAACCTAAAGCGGATTCATTGCCATCAAACGGTTCAATGAAACGCACTGAAACATATTCAGGTCTATCCCCGGCACGTAAAAGCTGTTTGGCGGCATTACGCTCGGTTATTTGAAAACTGGGATAACCCTCATTTTTGACACTGAGTTCATAGGCATTTCGATCTGGGGATAAAATACGCGGATTCCAGCTAAGCGCTTGAATACCATGAAAATCATCCAGAGATTCAGTTACAAAAATGCGAAAAGAGTTTCGGTTAACCGTTGAGGAAGCGGAGTAGAAACTGCCTAAAGATCGTAACACATTGATATGCGATGAAATGGATTTTTCCAAAGCGCTATTTAACTCATGCGCCTGTTGATCGAATTCCAGTGTTAGACGCTCCTTGTCATTTTGCGACTCATAAAAAACCGCGCTGGTTGTTAGTCCAAACATGGCAATAATGGGCAGCGTGATCACCAGTCGTCTATGCTTCCACAACTCGCAGGGAGGTTGCATCCAGGCAAATACCAAGGGAAGAAAGATGAAGATTCCCAAGACATCGCCCATCCACCAGGTTGCCCAGTTAACCGGAAAATTTGCCGCTGTGATTTGTCCCGTGATCAGTAGCGTTGAGACTGAGAGTGTTGAATTAAACAGGGTGCTTAAGACGCCGCCAAACAGTAAAAATAAAAACACATCCTTTTCGCGGGTAAGCGAACTGGGAAAATCGGCAAAACGGCGAACCAGATAAGCTCCAGCTCCAGCCTGTAAAGTCGCACCCAAACTGATGACCAGGGTAATGATAATGGCATTGAGAGTGTGTGAAAAAAAACTGGCAACGATTGACGTGGTCAGGTTTACGAAAAACGATCCCAGGAATATACCCGGCCAGACCCGGTAGCCGTAGATAAGGATGCTCGCCAGCGCAATGCCGGATGGCGGCCAGATGGCGGTGGCGTAGCCGGGTGGAATGGCCAGAAAAGTCCCCAGTTTGCCGGTTACAAAGTAGGCTAGGGCCAGACCTGTAATTTGTAGCAGCCACAGCAACTTGCCAGGCGCAGGATTTGCGGTCGAAGATTCAGCGCTGGTTTTGTAATTAGGTTCCGACATAACTATTTAGCTGTCTTTTGTGGTTACAAAAAATATGTAACAACGCTGAGCAAATGGTGTTGAATAAAGTAATAAAGATCATTATAGTTAAATTCCTTTTTTTGCTCTTTGATTTAATCATAACTATGCCTACTTTCGACATCATCTCTGAATTTGACAAGCATGAAATTAAAAATGCCGTTGATCAAGCCAATAAAGAAGTGACCACCCGCTTTGATTTTAAAGGCACTGATTCCAGCTTTGAATTAACCGACGACAAATTGATAATGACTTCGGAATCTACGTTCCAGTTGCAACAAATGTTTAGCGTAGTTTGTACAAAACTAAGTCGGCGCGGAGTAGACATCGCCTGTATGGAAGTTGGTGATCCTAAACCGGGTGGCAAATGCGTGCGTCAGGAAATTATAATGAAACAGGGTTTGGATTCGACGCTGGCCAAAAAAATCGTTAAATTGATTAAAGACAAAAAGCTGAAAGTGCAGGCGGCCATTCAAGGTGATCAAGTTCGAGTGACCGGAAAAAGCAGGGATGATTTGCAAGACGTAATCAAAATGTTGCGGGCCGAAGATTTGGACATGCCCTTGCAGTTTGAAAATTTCAGGGATTAAATCAAAGCTGTATTGACTCTTTTTTGCCCTCTTTTTTTGATGGGTAGCTGATTTATAAAACTGACAACAAGTATTTATTGCTGTTATAAATTAAGGTTCGACTTTTTCAGCCAGTTTAAATGAGTGACATAGCCATAATTTAACCAAATCCTGGGGAGCGCGCAAGCTGGCTATTGGACGATGGTGATCATCCACATGAAGCCCATTACCTAAAGTTGGATTGTTCCAAAGCCAAAGCCCGGTTGAACTGGGTGCCAAAATGGCGATTGGAAGAGGCTCTCGATAAAAGTATAGCGTGGCAAAAACAGTATCAGCAAGGAGCAGACATGAATGCCGTAACTTTAAAAAAAATTGCAGATTATCAAACTTTTCATGCAAGCAGTGAAAGCAATTTACAAAAAGGGTAATATTCAATTATTAACACCTCTGGTTAATTTTTAATGACGCAGAACAGATTGGATAAAGATGACCAAACAAATGAGGTAGCTCAATCGTTTTTTGCTGCAAAATCCACGGCTGAACAGGATTTCCAATCCATTGGATTGACCAGTTTTTTTGATGCCGATGACGATAACAATGTTGACTGGGAGGACCTATTTGATGCTGACACTTAAATACATAACTCTTTTGTATCAGACCTTAGTTCATTGGTGTATTGATACCCAGATAATTCAAAAATTAGGAGTTTAAAATGCACGCAATTACACGTATAGAAACGGTTGACGAAAGTGGATGCATACACGTTCAACTTAAAAAGTTGGCAGGCGTTAAAGTACGGCTGATTATCGAAGATATTGATAACAGTCCAAATCAGACGCCAGCTGAAAGTTTGGCATTGGCCAAAATGCAGGAACAGACAGGATTTGCCAAGCATGTTCTAGGATCAACTGCCGAGGACGTGTGGAATGACCTGTGAAATAAAAGCGGGCAGCATTTATAAAATACCGTTTCCATTTACCGACCTTTCTGAAGCAAAAGCCCGTCCAGCGTTAGCATTGACGGATAGCGATACGCAAGGCGATGCACGATTTCTTTTCATAACAACTACACCGCCCGATGCCTTCGAGCAAGCCATAGCACTTGAGATAGACGATTTTTCTAGTGAGCCGTTACCTCTGGAAAGCCACCTTCGACTAGATAAATCCATTCTTCTTCATGAGTCCTTGGTGATTAAGCAATGGGCGCGGCTCACTGATGCGGCAATGGCTAGAATATATCGTGCCATTATCTCGGATGAAGTGATCGGATACGATAGATTTGGCAATACCCGGCAAAGTTTCTTACCCAGTCAAAGTGTCATTCCTCCCTCTGGTAAGGTTATCGGTGTAGAAGAACGCCAATTAATGGTCGAAGCCTCTCTAGACGGTTGGCTAACCACTGGCCGTTTCAACGCCGAATTCGAAAAAAAGCTAGCCGCCTTCATCGGCATTAAGCACTTAATTATCGTCAACTCCGGATCTTCAGCCAATTTGGTTGCATTTAGCACACTGACCTGACCAATACCGATAATGACATGAACAACACTTTCTGGATAGGTGTGCAACCTGCATTAACAAATGAGATGTTGGAGTTTGCGGTTTGTAAGATCGAAACATTTCTCGGTGTGAATGTTTAAAAATGAGATTAACTGCTTATGAAGTTAATGCGATCAAGGAATCAGCTCAAGAGGCTTTTGGGCCAGCAGTTGAAGTTTTTCTATTCGGCAGCCGAGTAGACGACGAAAAAAAAGGCGGCGATATAGACTTGTATATCAAAGCAAAAACTGGAAATGACATTGACCATAAAATTAAATTTTTGGTTAAACTTGAACAAAAAATAGGTGAACAAAAAATAGATGTTATTTTGGCGGTAGATAAAAATAGACCCATAGAGCAGCAGGCGATAAAAACAGGAGTATTGCTATGATAGATTCGAGAATAGAAAAAATCATTACCGAGTGTGATAAGCACTTAAAACGAATCAATAGTGCATGCTTGAAAATGTCCTTGTTTATGCCGCTTGACGCAACAAAATATCAACAACTAAGCGAGGATCAAATCGAACATATTGATCAATTTTTATTTCGGTTCGCAAAGTTGCAAGATGCAATGGGTGAAAAGCTATTTATATTGCTACTTGAATTTTTAAAGGAAGAAAACCCTAAAAACAAACCATTTATTGACATCTTAAACAGACTCGAACAGCTTAGCTTATTAGAAGATAAAAATGATTGGCTCGAGCTAAGAAAAATCAGAAACAACATCTCCCATCAATATGAAGATGAGCCGCAACAAGCTGCGGAGGCACTTAATTCCATTTATGTATCCAAAATAATACTGGAGAAAATATATACATCGCTTAAGGCAAGCTATAGAGAGCGTAACGCAATTTTATGAGAAGCTTCTCGAGAGATTAGTCGCCAGTTAATTAGTGCCTTAAAGCTATGAAAAATGAGCTTATTAAAAAACTTGTTGCGTTCGCTAATTCCAAAGGCGGTTTGATATTGGCCCAAACGTTCGATAGACTTGCACTTAACCTGAAAAAAGCCGTCGGCTTTCGCAATATTGCTTTAGATAATTAAGACACAATCAATTTTGAGACAAACAAAGGGATCAGGCCTTTTTAGCTTATATCCCTTGAGCACATTAGGCTTAATCAAATGAAATTTCTCGATATAAAAACAGACTTTGCTTTTAAAAAAGTCTTTGGCAGTGACGAGTCAAAAGATCTGCTGATCAGTTTTTTAAATTCAGTCATCGATTTTGACAACCATCAAACCATAACCGATTTAATTATTGTTGATCCTTACAGCATTCCTTTATTGAAAGGCATGAAAGACACCTATGTCGATGTAAAGGCAGAACTGAGTGATAACACGCGCGTCATCATAGAAATGCAAGTCCTTAATCATGAAGGCCTGGAAAAAAGAATTCTCTACAATGCCGCCAAAAACTACTCAATACAGCTAAAAAAAGGCGATGCTTACCACTTGCTTAACCCAGTCATTGCTTTAACCATCACTGACTTTACCTTGTTTAAAAACAGTGATGAACTCATTAATCGCTTTAAATTACTGGAAAAAAAGCACTTCATTGAATACAGCGACGACATCGAACTGATTTTTATCGAACTGCCAAAATTCAATAAAACCGAACCGGAACTGACCAGCATTCAGGATAAATGGCTGTATTTTATTAAAAACGCCGGCAGCCTGGATTACATCCCCAAAAACCTAAATCAGGAACTGGAAAAAGCCTTTAATATCGCTAACGAAGCCAATCTTAGCGAAGAAGAACTGGAACTCCAGCATAAAAAAAGAGATTGGATTTATATTCAAAAAAGCTCGATCGAATTAGCTACAAAGACTGGGTTACAACAAGGATTAGAGCAAGGACTAGAACAAGGGTTGGAGCAAGGGCGAGAACAAGGATTAGAGCAAGGGCTGGAACAAGGGTTGGAGCAAGGCGAATGGCAGGCAAAAATAAAAATCATAGAAAATGCCACCCGAATAGGCTTGCCCATGCAAACTATTATGGAGCTAACAGGACTCGATGAAGAAAAAATCCTGTCATTGCTGCCAAAAATTAGTTAAGGAACCAATCATAAAAAATCGATAGCCCTGATTAACGCCATTTACGCAAATCAATCAAGACCCCATTGATTGTGCTGGGTTTAACGGCTACGGACTGCACCAGGGCTTTGAGCTTGACTTCTTAATCATAAAAAGGTCAAAATAAAGCACGTTTTATGAAAAAAGAGGTCTTAAATGAAGGTGTCTATGCATGAATTCAAGTCACATTTATCCAGCTATGTTAGCCAAGCGCAATCCGGACAGTTGATTGAACTGACTTCACATCGTAAGGTTGTGGCGCGCCTTGTTGGTGTGCCGTCGACTGATAATGTGGGTGTGTCATGTCTGTTAGCGGCAGGTACCGCAACTTGGCAAGGCGGCAAGCCAGTCGGCGCTGCACTCAAGTTGCAAGAACATGGCAAGCCGGTTTCTGAGCTAGTACTGGAAGATCGCGGATGATTTTGTTTTGCGATACTTCTGCGCTAGTTAAACTCTACATTATTGAGGTGGGAAGCGAGGAGTTAAAAGCGCGGGTGTTGGAAGCCGAGGCTGTCGCAGTATGCCGAATTGCGTGGGCAGAGGCTTTTGCTGCATTGTCCAGGCGCGCGCGGGAAGTGCCGGTAGATGCTTTAATTATTGAACAGGCCAAGGCAGCACTGGCGGCAGATTGGCCGCACTTCGTGGTTTTGGACATTGACCAGGCATTGGTTGAGCGGGCGGGTGAATATGCCGATACTTTTGCGTTACGCGGCTATGACAGCGTCCAGCTAGCAGCAGCTTTTGAGACGGGGCGCATTTCGCAGTGTCAGATATTTTTTGCTTGCTTTGATACACGCTTAAATAAAGCAGCCAAGTTATTGGGCATGTTTTGTTTATAGTTTTTAGCAATCAATTATAAAATTCCGATGGCATTTACTTTCATTACTAAGAGATCTGTATCAGCATGGTAATAAGCAATATTATCGGCGGCTTAGGCAACCAGATGTTCCAATACGCAGCCGGCCGAGCTCTATCTTTGGAGCGTAGTGAGTCATTACATTTAGATGTTACCGGGTTTAATGGCTACGGACTGCACCAGGGATTTGAACTTTCTCGGGTTTTTATGTGCCCGTCAGAAATTGCTTAAAAAGCGGAAATACGCGATATTCTAGGTTGGCAGAATTTACCGGGTATTAAAAGAGTTTTAGCACGGCCTTCTATGGAAGTATTCCGACGCAATGGCTTTGTCGTTGAACCACACTAGCATTTTTGGCCTGAAATCAAGAATGCTCCAAAAGCATGTTATTTGTCTGGCTACTGGCAATCCGAACAGAAAGTAGTTAAGGAACCAAACATATAAAATTGAAAGCCCTGGTTAACGCCATTTGTGCAAATCAATCGAGTCTGACCCCATTGACTCATTCAGAGCCTTAAATCATTAATGCCAACACCAACAAAGATGATAAACTCCACATCTTTTTTGATCTGCATTAGGCTAAATTGTCGCGTTAAACAAACGACAAATTGAGCTTTCCCCTGTTATTTTATTTGAATATCCATTGATACTCGGAGCTACTAAAAGATGAAAGCCATTATCCTTGCCGGCGGCTTAGGCACACGCATCAGCGAAGAGACCTCCACCCGGCCAAAGCCTATGGTTGAAATTGGTGGCAAGCCCATACTCTGGCATATCATGAAAACCTATTCCGCCCATGGCATACATGAGTTTATTATTTGCTGTGGCTACAAAGGCTATGTCATTAAAGAATATTTTGCCAATTACTTTTTACACATGTCTGATGTGACATTTGACATGCAAAGCAATCAAATGGAAGTACATCAACGTAACGCCGAGCCTTGGCGTGTCACGCTGATAGATACCGGTGAAGAAACGCTGACCGGGGGTCGCTTAAAGCGGGTAGAAAGTCATGTACTGAATGAAGAGGCCTTCTGCTTCACCTATGGCGATGGCGTCTCAGATATTGATATATCAGCGCAAATTTCTTTTCATAAACAACATGGAAAACTTGCTACAGTGACTGCAGTACAACCGCCTGGACGCTATGGAGCTCTCGATATGAATGGAAAATCCGTTCGCGGCTTTATTGAAAAACCGCAAGGAGATGGTGGATGGATTAACGGTGGATTCTTCGTGTTATCGCCAAAATGTATAGATTTGATAACTGATGATAATTCTTCATGGGAAGGTGCACCATTAACATGTCTGGCTGCTCAAGGCGAATTAATGGCTTATGAGCATAGCGGCTTCTGGCAACCTATGGATACCCTTCGCGACAAAAATCATCTTGAAGAACTTTGGGCCAACGGAAAAGCGCCGTGGAAAATATGGTAACCCCTTCATTTTGGTCTGGTAAAGTTGTATTGCTAACCGGCCATACAGGCTTTAAAGGCAGTTGGCTCGCTTTGTGGTTGCAGTCGATGGGAGCAAAAGTCATCGGCTATGCATTAGCTCCCCCCACAAACCCAAGCTTATTTGTTGCCGCAAATGTTACAGAAGGTATGGTAAGTATCGAATCAGATATACGCGACTTTGCATTACTTTTGGACGTATTTAAAAAATACGAACCTGAGATCGTCATACACATGGCTGCTCAACCTTTGGTACGTTACTCTTACGCTAATCCTATCGAAACCTATTCCACCAACGTAATGGGAACTGTGCATTTACTGGAAGCAGCAAGGCTGACGAAGAGTGTGAAAGCCATCGTTAATGTGACCAGCGACAAATGCTATGAAAACCGCGAATGGGCCTGGGGTTATCGGGAAATTGAACCGATGGGGGGCTACGATCCTTATAGTAACAGCAAAGGCTGCGCTGAACTGGTGGCATCCGCTTATCGAAGCTCTTACTTCAATCCCGGCAACTTTAGCGATCATGGCGTGGCATTAGCCTCTGCCAGAGCGGGTAATGTAATAGGCGGTGGCGACTGGGCGGAAGACAGACTGATTCCTGATATTATGCGTGCCATCATACAAGGAAAACCGGTAAATATTCGCAACCCCCATGCAATTCGACCTTGGCAGCATGTGTTAGAGCCTTTATCAGGATATTTAATATTGGCTCAAAAGTTATTCGAGTATGGCTCGGTTTACGGAGAAGGCTGGAATTTTGGACCTAATGATGAAGACGCCAAACCGGTATCTTGGATAGTTAACCAGTTAACTTCGACTTGGGGGAATGACGCTAGCTGGATTCAGGATGATGGCAATCACCCACATGAAGCGCATTATTTAAAACTAGATTGTTCAAAAGCCAAAATGCGCTTGAATTGGCAACCGCGCTGGCATCTTGAAGAAACCCTGACAGCAATTGTTGACTGGCATCGCGCCCACCAAGCAGGTAAAAATATGCACAATTTTTCGTTAGATCAAATACAGCAATTTATTCTCGTCAAGGACGGAGAGTGATTTGGATATTCCGGTTGCTACTAAGCAAGAGGTGACTTTGAATGCCGACTTTTCAAAGCTTGCCATAGTAGATACTTTTGAGATTTGAAAAATGACCGTAAACCTCGGCAACAAGAAAAACGAAGGACTTGCTTATGCCTCGTTTTGACTTTATCAAGACGCCCTTGGCTGGACTGACCTTGGTGCAGCGCAAAGCTATTGAAGATAGCCGTGGCTTTTTGTCGCGTTTTTATTGCGCCGAAGAATTTCGCGTAGCCGACTTTAACAAACCCATTACCCAGATCAACCATACCCTAACCAGAAATAAAGGGGCAGTTCGAGGTTTGCATTTTCAAAATCCCCCGCATGCCGAAATCAAACTGGTCAGTTGCTTGCAGGGCGAGGTATTTGATGTGGCTGTTGATCTGCGCCAAGACTCCCCCACTTTTTTGCAATGGCATGGTGTGGTATTATCTGCACAGAATCGGCAAAGCCTGCTCATCCCGGAAGGATTTGCGCATGGTTTTCAGGCGCTAACTGAAGATTGCGAGTTAATTTATTTGCATACTGCAGCTTATCACCCCGAAGCAGAAGGTGCGTTAAATGTTGCTGATCCAAGATTAAACATAGCTTGGCCACTTGCTATCACCGAGATTTCCGAAAGAGATCGTAACCACCAATTGATTGAACAGGACTTTCAGGGAATGATCTTATGAAGTGTCGCCATTGTCAGGCTGAGCTAACCATACCGTTGGTGGATTTGGGCTCAGCGCCTCCATCCAATGCGTATCTAACCCGACAAACACTGCATGCTCCAGAGAAATACTTTCCTTTACGAGTATTGGTTTGTACGCAATGCTGGTTAGTTCAGACCGAGGATTACGCTCAGGCCGACGAACTGTTTAGCTCCGATTACGCCTATTTTTCTAGCACTTCAACTGGCTGGTTGGCTCATGCGGCAAAGTATGCAAAAAAAATGACCCAGCAGTTGCAGCTAACTCAAGACAGCCTGGTTATTGAGATTGCCTCCAATGATGGTTATCTTCTCAAAAATTTTGTGGCCGCCGGTATTCCTTGTTTAGGTATCGAACCGACTGACAGTACTGCCTCGGCTTCTGAAAAACTCGGCATTCCAGTTATCCGCGAGTTTTTTGGCGAACAACTTGGCAAACGGCTAGCTGCCACGGGCAAACAGGCCAATCTTATCGCCGGCAACAATGTTTTTGCCCATGTGCCAGATATTAACGACTTTACCCTGGGACTAAAAGCGGCACTAAAACCTGACGGAACTATCACGCTTGAATTCCCTCATTTGAAGCGGTTGCTTGAGCACACTCAGTTCGACACCATCTATCACGAACATTTTTCTTATTTGTCGCTTTATACAGTCGAGCGCATTTTCAAGTCGGCTGGCTTACGCGTTTGGGATGTCGAAGAATTACCTACTCATGGTGGTAGTTTACGAATTTATAGCTGTCATGATCAAGACCCTCGTCAGAATTCCCCTAGAGTTAAGGCATTACTGACAGAAGAAGAAATAAATGGCCTGCAAACAATTGCTACCTACCAATATTTTCAGGACAAAGCAGATAGAATCAAAGATGACCTTTTAATTTTTCTGATTGAACAAAAAAGAGCGGGCAATAAAGTAGCGGCCTACGGCGCAGCGGCAAAAGGAAACACACTGCTAAATTATGCTGGAGTTAAGCCTGACTTGTTACCGTTTGTTTGCGATGCCGCTGAAGCCAAACAGGGTAAGTTTATGCCAGGTAGCCATATACCAATTCTGGCACCGACGGCATTGATTGAGCAGCGCCCTGATTTTTTGGTGATCCTGCCCTGGAATATTGCCGCCGAAGTTAAGCAACAAAATGCACATTTGGCAGAATTGGGTACACAATTTGTCACAGCAGTACCAAGGTTGGAAGTGATATGATCAAAAAACAGGCTAAACATAACTTGAAAATGTTAAGGCAATGCCTATTAAAAATGCCACAGCTTGAGCTGGCTATATTAATAGGCAGTCAAGTTAATGGTAAAACGCATGCCAAAAGCGATTGGGATATTGCAATTCGTTGGCATCGTCAGCCTGAAGTCAGCATAATTACAACATTGTCACAAACAGAAACTTTACGGCGAAACTTAGCGCAGTTACTTAAAGTAACAGAAGACAAAGTAGACTTGATTGACTTGACTAATGCACGACTCACCATGCGTGCCGTAGTCGCCGAAGAAGGTATTGTACTTAAAGGCGAAGAGTCACTGGCTTGGCATTATTTTTTACAGCGTACTTGGCGTGAGCTGGAAGAACATTACTGGAATCAGTGTTATGCGGCTTGATTTATACCATGCAGAATGTTGCCGTATAGCAGATGAGCAAAGTGAGTTGCTACAAGAAGCCAGACAAAAAATAATCGCCAAGCAATTACTTACCAAGCTTGAACAAAATGGCGCATTGCACGGATTGCAAATATTGATTGAGAATGCCATCGGTAAAGCTAAAAATTTATTAAAAGCATCAGGTGGATCAGTACCTGTTTCGGCTTACGACAGCTTTGCCAGTCTACATATTCAAAAAAAAATAACCGATGTGCAACTTCAACAATGGAACGCAGCAATTGGCCTGCGCAACCGTATTGTCCATGAATATATGAACGTTGATATGCCAGTGGTATTTGCGTTGGTAGAACAACAAGGCTATCAGTTTATCGTAGACTTTCTACGTCAACCGATCTCAACACAACAATGAGGATATACATCCGGCTCGTTCCCAAACTTCAGCTTGGGAATGTAGTCTTGGAAGCTCTAGCTTCCAGTCACATGCAAACATTGATGTCTACGTAGGTTCTTGGGCACACGAAGCTAGAGCTTCGGGCATCGCATTACCAAGCTGGAGCTTGGGAACGAGCAAAATCAAATTCCTCGAACAGAAAATTGATGTTGTTTTTGCTGAAGATGAAAACAGAGGTGACTCATGAGATTAACAACAGAACAAATTGCAGTAATCAAACAGAAAACAGCCTTGATATTTGGTGAAGATGCGCGAGTTTTTTTGTTCGGCAGTCGCGTTGATGACACAAAAAAAGGCGGCGATATTGATCTGTTTATTGATTTACCCAATCAAATAGAGCGCCCCACTGCAAAGATACTGTATTTGAACGGTTTATTACAGCAAGTATTGGGGGTGCAAAAAATTGATATTATTTTTTACACACCGTCTTATGATTGGCAGCCTATTCATACCGCAGCAAAAGAGACAGGTATTCTTTTATGAACAATGACAAATTGCGATTTTTGCAAATTACGCAGTTAGTCGAAAAAGAAACACACCATTTACAGCAAATAATACAGCGGTTTTTTGAATCTCAAGACCTTATTACCTTAGAATGGTTACAGAGCAAATTGGAACAAGCTGAAGGTATTGATCAACTTGAGTCGTTTTCGGCAAAGTTTTCACGCTTACAGGATACATTAGGCGATAAACTGTTGCCGTTGTTTTTGAGGTTATCTGCTGAACCTATAGGCACGGCTATAGAAAACTTATACCGCGCAGAAAAACTTGGTTTAATCATAGATACAGCGCAGTGGCTGGGTGCAAGGCAACTACGAAACTTTTTAATCCATGAATATATAGAAGATTTAACTGTTTTATTAGAATCGTTAGAACAAGCCAGAGAAATGAGCATTATCCTGATAAATACTGCAAACGCGATAAAGGCTTATGCTAAAAAAATTGGTATTGATAAAGTCGACGATAATAAATGAGTCTTAATCGAAATATCCATCTGCGTAGGCTACATGTTTTTCGTAACCCAATATTTTTCCACATGGTTTGATCTTGTATGTTCGGCAGGTTAATGTCAGTTCTGACTTGGGAACTATTGTATGGCCGAATGGTGCCGATGTGTGTCCGGACGTTTTGTATTCCTTTGCCTCTGGGCAACCCATTGTTATTAATGAGGAACATGTTTTTAACTAAAATTGCTACAATAACAGTTCTTCCACTGAAAATACGCATCTCGAAATCATATTGAATGAAACCCCGTATCCATTACACCAAGCCGTCCATAACAGAACTAGAAGTTCGTTACGCCACCGATGCCGCCGCTAATGGCTGGGGAGAACACTGTTACGACTACATCAATCGCTTTGAAGAGGCTTTTAAAGTCCATCTGGGCGTCAAGTTCGCCATTGCGACATCAAGTTGCACTGGCGCATTGCACATCGGCATGGCGGCATTGGGTATTGGCCCTGACGATGAAGTCATCATGGCAGATACCAACTGGATTGCCTCTGCCGCCCCCATCACCTACCTTGGTGCAACACCGGTCTTTGTCGATATTCTCCCTGATTCTTGGTGTCTTGATCCAGAGTTAGTCGAACAGGCCATTACCCCTCGTACCAAGGCAATTGTCGCTGTTCATTTGTACGGTAATCTTTGTGATATGGATAAACTACTCGCCATTGGTGAAAAGTATGGGATCCCAGTCATAGAGGACGCCGCTGAAGCGATTGGCTCTATCTATCACGGCAAACGTGCAGGCTCGATGGGTAAGTTCGGCGCTTTTTCATTTCATGGCACTAAAACACTCACAACCGGTGAGGGTGGGATTTTCGTCACCAATGATCCAGAGCTCTATGAGCATGTACTTACGCTAAGCAATCATGGACGAGCACGCGGACAGACCAAGCAGTTTTGGCCGGATATGATTGGGTTTAAGTATAAAATGTCAAATATACAGGCTGCGATTGGTTGCGCGCAGATGGAACGGATTGAAGATCTAATTTCGTCGAAAAGACGAGTGTTTTCTTATTATGCTGAGGCCATGTGTGATTTTCCGCTTAAAATGAATCCAGAGCCAACAGGAATGCAAAACGGTTATTGGATGCCCAGCATCGTTATCGATAATAATGTTGCGTTTGATCGTGAGAATTTACTGTCTAACTTTAAAGTTGATAATATTGATGGTCGAGTATTTTTCTGGCCTCTTAGTATGTTGCCTATGTTCGATACAATACCTGAGAATATTGTTAGTTTTAGTCTTTATACTAGAGCGATTAACCTGCCGAGTTACCATGACTTAAATGAATTAGATATGGACAGAGTGGTAGCTCATATTCAGCATCATTTGAATAAATAATTGATCCAGTAAAAACAAAATAAGCAATATGAATCAAGATAAATTACTTACGGATGCACAGGCAGCTGAATTCCACTCTAATGGCGTTCTAATTCTAAAAGGGTTTTATGACCTTGAACGAGATATTTGTCCGATTCAGCAGGCAATATACGAAATCATCGGATTAGTCATATCAAAATATGAGCTACCAATCGTCCGACCAGACTTTTCTCCAAAAAATTTTGACGCAGGATTTTTGCAATTAATTGCTATTAATCGATCTTATGGGGCAGAAATTTACGATGCCATTAAGCAGATTCCTGCATTCATAAGATTGGTTGCTCTGCAAGTACACGAACAATTATTTCTTGAGTTGCGTACTGGATCGATGCCAGCGGTTGCGGCTGGAGGTTTTGGTATACGTATCGATAATCCAAATGAAGATCGTTTCCGTGCAAACTGGCACCAAGAGTACCCTGCACAATTACGCAGTTTGGATGGCTTAGTTTATTGGAGTCCACTTGTAACTGTGACTGAAGAAATGGGCCCTGTTGAGTTTTGTCCAGGTTCTCAGGTCGAGGGTCCGATACCTGTGTTTACTCAGGATAAAAATAATCCGGAAAAAGTAGGTGCCTACTCATTGACTCTTAAGGATGAGGTGAATTTATTGAAGAAATACACGCATGTAAACCCGCTTACAGTTCCTGGAGATTTGGTGATTGTAGATTTTCTAGTTCTGCATGCGTCAGGACACAACAGGAGCAAACGATCCAGATGGTCGATGCAGCTCCGTTATTTTAACTTCATGGAGCCGACAGGACAGTCACATGGCTGGAAAGGATCGTATGCTGCTGGCATTGATTTCAGTCAAATACACCCAGAACTTTGCGCCGATTAGGAGATAATAATTGAACTGTAATTTATGTGACAAGCCGCTCACCGACAAAATTTATCAATCGGAGACTGCGAGATCATTGACGTCACTTTGTACGCTCTATGAGAGCTCAACTCAAGTATACTTCTGTCATGGGTGCGCCCATGTTCAAAGCATCGAGATAGCCAATATCGATAATTACTACGATAGCGACTATGACATTCTGGTAGAAAGTGTAGAAGAAGATCAAGTTTACGAGGTGGTAAATGGATCGACTATCTATCGAACCGAGCACCAAGTTAAAACTCTGATTGATAAAGTCGAGTTGTCATCAGAAATGAAAATTCTTGATTATGGTTGCGCCAAAAGCTCCACCATGCGTGCACTGATAGTTAATAGACCCGACATACAAGCGCATCTTTTCGATGTAAGTGATCGCTATATACCTTTCTGGGAGAAGTTTTTATCGAATGATCGTTGGGCGACTTATGTGGTGCCTGGCACATGGAATGGTTTTTTTGATGTCGTTACCTCCTTTTTCTCTCTGGAGCACATGGCTCATCCACAGAACGCATTGAGCAATATTCTTCAAGTTTTAAAACCTAAAGGCATATTTTACGGAATCATCCCGAACGTGTTTACTAATACGGCAGACATGATCGTCGTCGATCATATCAACCACTTCACAGATGTTTCGTTAACTTGTTTGTTGCGGAATAATGGTTTTGAAGACATTGAAATAGATGATAAATCACACCGGGGAGCCTTGACGTTCAAGGCAAGAAAAGAAGCAGTGCGTTCTGCTGACGATAATTTACCTGCACCAAGTGAGATTCAAAAGGTGTTTAACGAAACACTTAAAATCGCACAATTTTGGAAGAGCATCGATTCCAAAGTAAGGGACTTTGAGCGTTCAATTCAATATAATGAGCGTTTTGCTATATATGGTGCTGGATTCTATGGGGCGTTCATAGCGTCGTGTTTACAACAACCAGAAAGAATCGCTTGCGTTATCGATCAGAATCCATTTTTGCATGGCAGGGAAATGAATGGGGCAAGCATCGTATCCCCCATCGAATTGCCAGATGATATTAAGGTGATTTTAGTTGGCTTAAACCCTGCCCATGCCAGAAAGATGATTGAAGACATTCCAGAATTCAGTCGCAGGCAGCTTTCTTATTTTTTCTTGTAATTTATTTGTTATGATATTCGGTGATAAAGTAATTTTAAGGGCCTGGATGGCAAGTGACTTGCCCGCATTGCATTCTTTACGCAACAATCTTCTATTGCAACAGCAGCTTATGGCTTACCCCAAAGGCAATTCTCTTGATCAAGTAATGGATTGGCTAAGCACTCGAACAAAATCATCCGATACTTTGTTTTTTATCATTTCGTGTAAATCCTCAAATAAAGCTTTAGGCTACGTGCAAACAAATGAAATTGACTTTTTGAATGGAGTAGGCAAGTTAGGTATTTGCATTGCTCCCGAGTCACAAAAAAAAGGTTATGGTGGCGAAGCTATAAAATTACTTGAGACTTACCTAAGAGATGTTTTTCAGTTAAGAAAACTCATATTGGAAGTGCTGGCAGAAAATAATACAGCGGTTGGCCTGTACACAACTCATGGATATAGAGAGGTCGGGCGTTTTTACGCGCACTTTTATATTGGTAACAAATATAGTGACGTTGTAATTATGGAAAAATTACTTTGCTTATGAAAGTGGTGATTTCGCAGCCGATGTTTTTCCCATGGGTGGGAATGTTCGAGCAGATTCGGTTGGCAGATATTTATGTACATTATGGAGATGTTCAGTTCTCCAAGGGAAGCTTCACCAACCGTGTGCAAATCAAGACAGCACAAGGTGTTAAGTGGCTGACTGTCCCTCTACAAGATGTCTCACTAGGTCAATCGATAGATGAAGTCAAAATCAATACAAAAATCAATTGGCGACTTCAACACATGGATCTGCTTAAACAGACGTATACACAAGCGCCTTACTACAAGGATATGCTAGCTTTGGTAGATTCGGTTTATAAACAGCAAATTGATTCGATTGCAATGTTAAGTAGGCTTTCAATGGAGGCATGCTGTAAATACTTTGGGCTTGACACAGGTCGACGATTCATTGATGTAAGGCAATTAGAAATTAGCGGTTCAAGTAGTCAAAGAGTACTTGATATTGTTAAAGCTTTGAAAGGAACAAGATACGTCACCGGACTGGGCGCCCGTAATTATCTGGATCATCAGCTTTTTGAAGATACTGGCATTCGTGTTGAATATATGGATTACCAGAAATCGCCCTATCCGCAACTACACGGTGAATTCACCCCTTATGTTTCCATACTGGATTTGATTGCTAACACGGGGAAAAAGGGAATCAATCTGATTCTGTCGGATACCGTTTATTGGAAGGACTATTTAAAAAATGAATGAAATTGAAAAATTTAACGCTGAAGTGCAGCAAAATATTGATGGCTTGATGAATGATGTGGATGTTCAGGCTTTGTCGCGCATCTGGGTAAGAGAAATAGCACGACATAAATATGCTTACAACTTTACGTGGATGGGACGGCCAATTATCCAAGTGCCACAGGACATGGTGGCCATGCAGGAACTCATCTGGCAAATCAAACCCGATCTTATTATAGAAACCGGCATTGCCCATGGCGGCTCGCTTATCTTCAGCGCGTCCATGTTAGCGCAATTGGATCTATGCGAAGCGATTGAAACAGGTAAAACACTTGACCCAAAAATATCGCAACGCAAGGTACTGGGCATTGATATCGATATACGCGCACATAATCGTGAAGCTATCGAGGCTCATCCCATGGCCTCGCGCATCCAGATGATCCAGGGTTCCAGTATTGCACCTGAAATCATCGAACAGGTTCATGCCATCGCCGCAAACTATTCTCGTGTGCTGGTTTGCCTCGACAGTAATCACACTCATGACCATGTATTGGCCGAACTCGAAGCCTACGCACCCCTCACCAGCAAAGACAGCTATTGTGTAGTGTTCGACACTTTAATCGAAGACATGCCCGCAGACATGTTTCCGGATAGACCTTGGGGCCCGGGCAATAATCCCAAAACAGCCGTATGGGAATATCTGAAGACCCACACGGAATTTGAGATTGATAAAAGCATTCAACATAAATTACTAATTACTGTAGCGCCTGATGGTTATCTCAATCGAGTGAGTTAGTAAACAATTAAGTTATAATGACAGCCCGCTATAAGTGGAGCATGTTTCCACCTGTTTGGATTCATGCTAACGAATCATCGGTAAAACAGCATCCCTCCTATCATGCTGCCAAGTCGGGTGATCCCGACGCTGCGTATCTCTTGGTAGATGCTCTACTGAATCCAATAATTGTTGAGCAGTTGGCCGACACATTTGATGGGCAAAAACCCATATTGGTTTCAGCTCATGCTGTGGAAGGGTCTGGTGTAAACGCTATACCAGAAGCATTGGCTGATATACTTGGCCAACAGTTGGATTGGCCTACGGATAATGGCATAGTACAGATAAACATTGTGGCGCATACAGGGGCAGATGGTTTTTCTCGTTTAGCGAGGCAGGCGGAGTTTGATGGGGATGTATTGGTAGGCAGCGCTTATCTGTTAACTGATGATTTTGTTGGTCAAGGTGGGACTCTGGCAAACTTGCGGTCGCACATTATGCGAGGAGGTGGCAACGTACTGGGTGCAACCGTATTAACAGGGAAACCCCATTCGGCAAACCTAACATTAAACGTAGTTACACTTGAACAATTGAGATTAAAACATGAACAACAACTTGAAGATTGGTGGAATCAACGATTCGGTTTTAGAATTGAGTGCCTTACAGAGTCTGAAGCGCGTTATTTGCTTAACACCCCGGATGTTGACCGCATCCGAAATCAAATTATTGCGGCAGTCCAAGGTTGAAGTTGCTAAACGGGTCAGTGAATTGGCAAGAAACAATCATACTGCCAGGCACCCTAAAACAGCAACCACACAATAAGCTTCTGATTACTACAGTCAAGTGTTTTTTGCAATCGTCCGTTTGACGATCAATGCCAATACTGATCCTTTTATCACTACTGATGATGCTTTGCTGCGTAAACTACGGGGTTATCCCGACCTAAAAGCATTGCCACCCGGCGATGCACTTTCTCAAGTGGGACATTGGTATGAAAACTGAAACTGAAATTCGTCAAGTGGGAATGCTGGCACTTATAAAAGCCTTGGGCACGGTGGAGGCAGAAAGGTTTGTTGCCGCTTTAACACGGGATAGATTTGATTACACCGAATGGCGCAAAACCGGTTTGCCGAATTTGGACATTGAGACGCTAAGCACTCAGGCAATGCACTGATCCAATGCCTTCGATCATTAATATTTACCTAAGCCATGCCAGACTTTTTGTTTGAAGGATTTTGATTTGCTGATTGAATCAAAACAATCCGATGTTGCCATAATTGACAAGCTTAATAGCTTAAAACATATCAACTCAATCATTTTATCCAACGGAAATATTCCAGGTGCTTAAGCGAAACGTGATAGCCAATTACCTCGGCCAAGGCTGGACCGCTGTAATGGGGCTTGCCTTTGTGCCTATCTATATTCAGTATTTGGGTATAGAAGCTTGGGGACTAGTAGGCTTTATGAGTATGTTACAGGCATGGTTTACCCTGCTTGATATGGGACTCACGCCGACTTTAAGTCGCGAAATGGCGCGATTTCAGGCCGGGGAACATAGCGCACAATCGATTCGTGATTTGTTACGGTCACTTGAAATAATATACGGCGGTGTGGCTGTGGCGGTAGTGGCTATTGTATGGTTCGTTGCACCTTGGGCTGCGCTACACTGGCTTAGTGCTTCACAACTGTCGGCTACCTCTGTGGCTCAGGCAATCGGCATGATGGGACTGGTGCTTGCTACGCGTATGACTGAGCAGGTTTATCGCGGCGCAATTCAGGGTTTACAACGACAAGTCTGGCTTAATGGTGTGCAAAGCATACTGGCTACCCTGCGTTGGGCCGGAGTGCTCGGTGTACTGACCTGGGTATCGCCTAGCATTGAGGCATTCTTCTTATGGCAAGGTTTAATTTCTCTGCTGTCCGTAGCCATTCTTGCCAGTCAAACCTACCGTTGGCTACCGAATGGTGTACGCACTGCTCGCTTCGATTTGGCGGCCATCGTGCGCATACGTCGATTTGCTGCGGGCATGGCAGCGACCACGTTACTGGCTTTGCTACTAACACAAGTAGATAAACTGTTGCTAAGCAAACTCATCTCCCTTGAAGACTTTGGCTATTATACCCTCGCTGCATCTGTAGCCGGCGCCTTAGGCTTTTTGGTGGCGCCGATTGCTACTGCTGTTCTGCCACACTTAACCGAATTAGTCGCCAAGTCCGAGGAAAAGTTAATTATTGATAATTATCATCGTGCCAGCCAATGGCTGGCTGTAATATTAATTCCTGCAGCACTTATTATTGCTGCATTTGCCGAACCGTTACTTTATGTCTGGACTGGCAACAGCACTCTGGCACAACAAGTTGCGCCTTTACTGGCTTTGTTAGCTCTCGGTACGCTGTGTAACGGCTTTATGCACATTCCTTATATGACTCAACTCGCTTATGGCTGGACAGGTTTTGCCGTGTGTGTAAATATCGTCGCGGTGGGCATTATTATTCCGTCCATATTGTGGGCCGTGCCTCGCTTCGGCACTATTGGTGCTGCCTGGATATGGTTTGCACTCAACGCAGGCTATGTGTTGGTTGGCATACACTTTATGCATCGTAAACTTTTGCCCGATGAAAAATGGCACTGGTATTGGGAAGCCGTCTTTAAACCACTTATCACCGGAACGCTTACCGTGCTGGTTTTCCGCCAGTGGTTTGTACTTCCAGAGAAGCGCATATTAATAGCGGCAACATTAGCAGGTATGGGGCTGGTGGTAATGGGGGCTGTTCTATTGGTTGTGCCGGCTTCAAGGAAAATTTTACAACATCAATTTAAATCGCTTCGAGGATATGCACTTAATGACTAACCCCAAAGTCACGGCTAACTCTACCAAAAAATCAATGAATAGTCGTATCCCAACCGTTAGTATTGGTATGCCGGTTTACAATGGTGCCGAATACATCCGTGAAGCACTGGATTCTTTATTGGCTCAAACATTTACTGATTTTGAGCTGATTATTTCTGATAATGCGTCGAATGATGCAACAACTGAAATTTGCCAAGAATATGCAAAAAAAGATGTGCGAATTCGTTATATTCTGCAAGCAGAAAATTTAGGCCCAACAGCTAACTTCCAGTTGGTTTTGTCAGAGGCCAAGGGCCAATATTTTATGTGGGCAGCGCATGATGACCGATGGGCATCTACTTTTCTGGAACTAACAGTTGCAGCATTGGAAAGTGATTTAGGTTGTGAACTAGCATTTTCTAATTTCATTGAAAGGGACTTGGATAGTGGCAAGGAAAGGTTACACAAAGTATTGCAATCAAATAGTCAGTCGATAGTTTATAACTACATAACTAGAGCTTTAAATATGTGTCCTTCGTTGGTATACGGTTTATATCGGGTTAATACTTTAAAAAAAATAGATTTTATTCCCATGGATTTTGCCGATGTACATTTTATTTCTGAAATTACAGTTAAATCCCGTATTAAAGTCATAGATAAATACCTATATATTGCCGGTACAAAAGGACTGCGTGAGCCTTATTCACTTACACATAAAAAAATAAATAGAACGTTTTTTTTACGCAAACAATATGAGTTGTTAAAAGTAAATTTCAATTTTCCGATAACTCAATGTTTGTTTTTACTTGTTTGCTTAGTGATGGCTTACAATAAGATAAGATTATGGAGATATTGAGAATGCTGTCTATTAAGAGTTATCTAAAAAAGATCCTTGATGTTGATGAGAATGAGGAAAATCGTAATAGGTGGCTTCGAGAAACATTGGGCGCCATTCCGGCAGGATTGCGAATACTAGATGCGGGCGCAGGCGAACTGCGCAATAAGTCATTGTGTACTCATTTGATTTATGTATCTCAGGACGCTTGTCAGTATGAAGGAACTGGCGACGCTCAGGGACTTCAAACGGGTACCTGGGATACGAGCAGGATTGATCTTGTCTGTGATATTGTTGATATCTCTGAACCGTCTGCTTCATTTGATGTGATTTTGTGTAGCGAGGTATTAGAACACTTACCTGATGCGATGAGAGCACTAGATGAATTTAGGCGCCTCCTTAAACCTAGTGGGCAATTGATACTCACAGCACCTTTTGCTTCATTCGTCCACTTTGCTCCATACCATTACGCAACAGGTTTTAGCCGATACTGGTACGAATATCACCTACCGATACGCGATTTCGAAATACAGGAATTAACGCCGAACGGTGATTGGTTTGCCTATGTTAAGCAGGAAATGTTTCGACTGCCAGGCATGGCTCACCGTTATGGTGATTGGTGCTGGCCGCTATCCTATCTAACAGCAGGAATTGGACTCATTTATTTCATATTACGAGGAAAAAATCACGTATCTGATGATGTGGCTTGTTTTGGCTGGCATTGTATAGCAATCAAAAATTAAAAATTATTTATGCGTTCACTGATAAAAAAATATATATCAACTGAATCGAGAAACAAACTGCGATCACATTTTCCGGCGTTTATGTCCCGTAAGAAATCTTATTCGCAGTGTGGAGAGGATTTGCTGATTGCATTTGTCTTGGAATTAATTCATGGGGCACGCCCTAAAAAATATTTGGATATAGGCGCCAATCATCCATTCAACCTTTCCAATACTGCGTTGTTATATGCTGCGGGTGGGCAGGGGATTTTGGTCGAACCAGATCCTTATTTCGCCAATCTACTAAGCAATAAACGACCAAGAGATAAGGTGTTGCAATATGGGGTGCATTTTTCAGGTAAAGAAACTGCCGATTTTTTTATATTGGACACACCTACTTTGAACACCTTTTCACGTCATGAGATGGAGCGTTACACCTCTATGGGGCATCAAGTGACAAACACACTACCGGTTGCTCTAAAAAATATCAATGCCATTTTGGAGATGGCAGGAAATCTTGATTTTATGAATTTGGACATAGAAGGACTGGACAAAGCTGTTCTGGAAATGATTGACTGGAAAAAGTATCGCCCAACTTGCATTTGCGTTGAGACAATCACATATGAAACGCAGCAGGAGCCAAAGAAGCTTAACGATATCATAGAACTAATGAATGAACAGGACTATATACTTTATGCAGATACTTTCATAAACTCGATTTTCATTGATGGTCAGCAATGGCGTACTCACTGGAATAAGCGTTAATTCATACATAAGGAATCACATTGGTTATTAGTCAAATAATCGGTGGCTTAGGCAACCTGATGTTCCAATACGCCGCAGGACTTGCTTTGTCATTAGAGCGCAATGAGCCGTTACATTTGGACATTGCTGGGGTTAACGGCTACGGACTGCATCAGGGATTTGAGCTTAAGCGGATTTCCACTTGACCTTGACTTCTTAATCGTAAAAAGGTCAAAATTAAGCACATTTTATGAAAAAAGAGGTCTTAAATGCAAGTGTCTATGCATGAATTCAAGTCACATTTATCCAGCTATGTTAGTCAAGCGCAATCCGGAAAGTTGATTGAACTGACTTCACATCGTAAGGTTGTGGCGCGCCTTGTTGGTGTGCCGTCGACCGATAATGCGGGCGTGTCATGCCTGTTAGCGGCAGGTACCGCAACTTGGCAAGGCGGCAAGCCAGTCGGCGCTGCACTCAAGTTGCAAGAACATGGCAAGCCGGTTTCTGAGTTGGTACTGGAAGATCGCGGATGATTTTGTTCTGCGATACTTCTGCGCTAGTTAAACTCTACATTGTTGAGGTGGGAAGCGAGGAGTTAAAAGCACGGCTGTTGGAAGCCGAGGCTGTCGCAGTATGCCGAATTGCGTGGGCAGAGGCCTACGCAGCATTATCCAGGCGCGCGCGGGAAGTGCCGGTAGATGCTTTAATTATTGAACAGGCCAAGGCAGCACTGGCGGCAGATTGGCCGCACTTCGTGGTTTTGGACATTGACCAGGCATTGGTTGAGCGGGC
>CAILCX010000159.1 GCA_903832775.1 uncultured Methylobacter sp.
ACACGGCATTAGGCCGACGCGGGCACGGCATTAGACCGACAGAGGCACGGCATTCGGCCGACAGGGTAACGGCATTAGACCGACACCCACGGCATTAGACCGACGCAAAGCACGGCATTAGGCCGACGTTTGGCACGGCATTCGACCGACGCTAAGCCGGTTTTTTGAAATCGCTGTAGGCTACGTCAGTCGTGGCTTGTAGCGATTTTAAAATCAGCAAAAAAAAGCCTGCTAATCTATATATAATCTTTTTTTAATCTTAATAAAGGGAAGTCGAGCTTGTGGATAACTCTTGCGATTTTGATCGAGGTAGGTAGATAGCCGAGTCATTACCCTGAGTAGGCAAGTAACGGTAAAAATCGGTCATCATTGAATTTTATTGCAGCGTTAGACAGCCTGGTGATGACGTCTGTGTAGACGCGACGAGCTGAAATTCAATTAAGAACTTCAGTGATTGGGCGAGTTAAGGTTCGATTGTGATGCCTTGCGATAGCTCTGGACGGCATCACGAATTTTTCCGAGTAAATCAAGATGCTTTCTGATGTCGGCAAATTCGGTTTCCAACTCTTCCACCAACGCCGCCTCCCATTCGGGTTCGCCTTTTAGGAGTCGCACCAGTGGGTAGTGATAACCGCTACCTTTTTTGAGATAGTGGGCTATTGGTTTAATCCGTCCGTTTTCTCGAATCATAGCCATTCGAAACCATTCGATGCTGAACGAGAGCGTGGCTTCTCGACGGCGAACACGAACACCAATTCGAGCTTTTTCCGAGGCAGCATGATTTTTTTGCTCTCTTTTGACCCGCAGCCAATAATCGTCAACTAACACTCTGGCTTCTGCATAAAGTTGATTTACTTTAGCCTCAATCCAGAGCAATACGTCGTCTTCTGTCAGGCAGGATGACAGGTTTTCTGTAGGTTCATTTTTCATAATAAATCCCTAATACTTAACTACAGGGATTTAGGTCTTAAATCCCTAAGCAATTTTATCGTCGAAATTGGACATGTCTGGCACTCAACAAACGCGAAAATATTTGTATTTCTAGTCTAAATCCCTATTCATTAGGGTTTTAAAGTGCACAAATGCCGTGGTTTTCGACCGGTTAATCCCTAAGTAACACCAGATCTCCCAATTCCTGATTAGGGATTTAACCGTCGATTTCGTGAGTCTTTTTGACCGTCAAATCCCTAATGAATAGGGATTTTGTCTGGAAATCCCATGTGAAATTAAGCTGTGTACTCCTACACAGAAATCTAAGATTCATAGCCATTCTATGGGACCTATTCAAGCTGTTCACAGCAAAAAATCAGTGGCAGTGGATTTTTTGCAACGCGTTTTTTGTCACTCGGCTTCGGATGTCACCGAACATGCAAAACATTGCCATTTCGCCCATCTTTTGTACGCAATGGTTGCTAGCCTTGATGGACAATGCGGCTATGAACCGAAATTGCGCCTTAGGGCTGATCATGATGACTTTGTTGCTTCAGGTAGTTGCTGCCTGGGGTGCGGATACCGATGCGCTGGAGGTTTCCTATTTCTCAGACAAACAGCGTGGCTGGTTTTGGTATGAAGTCCAGCCGGAACCGATGTTGAAAAGAAATCCAGAGCTACCCAAACCCCTGCCAAGTTTGCCTGTGATAGCCACTGAGTCTTCGGCAAAACAAAAGCTCCCTGATGAACCTGAACCGCTCAGTTCGGCTTGGCTACGTAAAAATATGGAGACCTACCTGAACAAGGCGATTGACGATCCAAACCATGAAAATGTCGCCGCGTTCTATTACCTGCAACGGGTGATGATGGACAAAGCCGAACGCTTCACAAATACCGCCCGCTATGTGGTGATGTCTGATCCGCAGTTGGATGAAACGGTAAGGCGTCCGGTTGCGACCTATGCCGCCAACGAAGCTAATCATCAGGCCAGTATAACGGCCGACCAAGCCTTGAAAGATATTGCAGGCCTTGCCGGGATTTTATTTTTCTTCCGTTCCGATTGCCCTTATTGCCATGTGCAGGCGCCGATCCTGAGCATGTTGGAAAAAGCGTATGGCTTCAAAATCTATCCGGTCTCGCTGGATGGACAGGCGATGCCGAATGGTTTATTTGGAAATTTCAGATTGGATCACGGTCAGGCCGCCTTGTTAGGGGTTGAACAGACCCCTGCCTTGTTTCTGATGAAACCGCCACGGCAGATTGTGCCCATCTCGCAAGGTGCGCTGTCCCTGGAAGAACTGACCAGTCGCATCCTGCTGGCCGCCAAGGAATCGGGCTGGTTGGAGGGATCGCGTTACCTAACCATTCAGGGTATCCGCTCTACACCGATGTTACTGCCGACGGCAGGCAGCATTAACTCAGCAACAGCTCAAGATCCGCTGGCATTGATTCAAGCGTTGCAGCAAAGTGCGACAATGGGGACGACCCCATGAGCAAAGCTATCGGCAAACCAACGCTAATTTTCCTACTGATGATTCAAAGCACGGTGCCCGCCTATGCCGATTTGCAACAGGAAATGGATGGCATGTTTGGTACCATGACCAATGTCACCGCACCGACTGCGCATCTCGGCCAACGCCGGGGCATGATTACCGGCGGCAGTTTGGTCGCTCGTAATGGCATAAGCAATACCAACCTGGTGTCGTTTGTGCCGCCTTCGTTCAGTTCCGGTTGTGGCGGCATTGATCTCTTTGCCGGCAGTTTCAGTTTCATCAACTTCAATCAATTCGTGCAATTGCTACGCAATGTCGCCGGCAATGCTTCAGGCTATGCGTTTCAACTGGCGGTGGGGGCAATGTGTCCCTGGTGTGCGTCGGTGATGACCGATTTACAGAAGAAAATCCAGGAGCTCAACCAGATGTTCAGTAACTCGTGTCGCCTGGCACAAGGCATGGTCAACGATACCGTCAAAGCCTTTGATCAACAGAGTAAAACCAATCTATCCAATGCCTCATTTACCCAGGGCATCAGCGATGTGTTTTCCAGTTGGACCAATACCAGTACCTTGGGTGATCCGGTGCAGCAGATCAAACAAAATGCCCCTAATGACATGACCCAAAAGATCCAGGGCAATCTGGTCTGGCGAGCCTTGATCAATCAGAATGCCGGGGCCTGGTTCAGGTTTGGTGGCAATAGCTTGTTGGAAGCGGCGATGAGTATTTCCGGCACAGTGATCGTCGATGCGCCGCAAGCCGCTCCCGATGGCAAGGGCGAAAACACGCCGGTGAGTGCGCCCCCGCCTATTCTTCGCATCAAGGACCTGCTGTACGGCAACGATGCCGGCAACAGTTATCAAACCGTCAAGCTGTATAGCTGCTCGGATGGCCAGGGTGCCGATCAATGTCTTAAACCCGTGGTTCAGAATGTCAATCTGGTTGGACTGAAACAAAGGGTGATGGACATTCTGCTGGGTTCAGCCACTAACGGTAACGGACTCATTTACAAGTTTTCGACCAATCAGGGGCAAATCAACGCCACCGAACAGGCGTTCATGCAAACCGTACCTGATGCCATCGGCGGCATGATTCATAACCTGGCCCGTGAAGATGTCGGTATTGCCAAGCTCTGGGCGGAAGAAGCCGCGCCGGTCATTGCCCTGGAACTGGCGCAATTGATCGTTAACGATTTACTGAGTGCCGTGCAGACGGCCGCGCACATGAACGACCATGCCTATGCTAAATTGCTGATGGATGCGTTAAAAGATGCCCGCGAACAGATACAGGATGAGTATGTCACGATAGCCGGACGTTATGGTAATCCTCAAACTCTGATGGCGTTTTATCAGCAGTTGATGAATACCGTCAAACCCAGGCACTATGCTAGCGCGGCTCAGTTTCCGGCTACAGGCATGGCCTGGCCGAGCCCATAGTCAAATCTAACCAGCAGCGATTGCTAACCCTTTCAAGGCAGGAATCCCATGTTTGAAATCTTCTCGGTCGGTGATTCGGCCTACCTGCAAGCCGTGTTAAATGCGGTCGCGATGATTTCCGCTACCGGAGACTACCGCACCGCAGCCGGTGTGGGTGGCTTGATTGGCGTAATTATCATTATGCTGCGG
>CAILCX010000160.1 GCA_903832775.1 uncultured Methylobacter sp.
ATTTTTAGCAATTGATAAGAAAATGACAAAGGAAAATTTAGTTGGTGATGGAAATATATGTAGTGTAATTTCTTTAAAAACTAACAGTGAAATTAAAGATTGGCAAAAACATATTTATGAAACTGTACTTGCATTTATTACTAAAGCCGATCAGGAAGTTAAATATTTAGAATAAAAAATGCTAAACATTATTGCCATTGCTGATGATGACGTTTCAATCGGTGATATCGAACCTAATGAGGATATCTGTTGATCTGTGGACAGTCGATCCAGCAATGCCCGTGTTGTTGGCATGTTATAAATCATTTTCGCCACAAATGCTCTGGCGATAGCACTTCGATCTTTAGGTGAGCGACCTGGAAAGCCTCGGCTGGAATAGATAAATTCCTCAATACATAGTATTTCTAAGGTGGCTTTTATCTTTGGTAGCGGAAGCGCTGTTGTTTCCCTCAATTATTCATCGAAATAAACATATGCTTCATACTGATCTCTTGCAACATCTGGAAGAACATCTACGCTCCCCTCAAAAATCTGAACGCTGGGCTATGTATCGCCTCATCGTTCCGGTCGTCGATTTCGCAAATGCGACATTGGGGATGAGCGACTATTTTGAGTTTAATCAGACAAGTGCATATTCTGACCCAACCTGAACACTCATTCTGATCCAATCTGAACACCTATTCTGATTTAACTTGAACACTGATTCTGGTTTCAAGCTGAACACTTTTTGGGATTTTCCAGAATCGGTGTTCAAGTTGCCAGAATGACTGTTCAGATTACCAGAATCCCGCCTAACGCATTGTTTATCCAACCAGACTATCCTTTCCGCCTTTTATGGAAAGAATATGTCGGCAAAGAGAACAGCAATGCGAAAATTAAGAGAAGTACTCCGACTCAGTTACAGTACCGGATTAAGCATCCGGAAAATCAGTGCCAGTACCAAAATCAGTGTTGGCAGCATCCAAAACATCTTGAAATTGGCCGTGCAGTTAGAAATAACATGGCCGTTACCGGAGGATTGGGATGATCAAACGCTAGCCCTTAAGTTTTATCCCCGCTCGGATGCTCAACCTTCCGCCAAGTTCCAGGTGCCAGTATGGACAGATGTTCATATGGAGTTGAAGAAAAAAGGCCTGACCAAGCAGTTGCTCTGGGAGGAATATACCCAGCAGTATCCTAATCGTTGCTATAGCTACTCGCAGTTCTGCGCCCGCTATGCCGACTGGCGGAAGAAACAAAAACGCTCCATGCGACAGACCCATCGTGCCGGTGACAAGTTGTTTATCGATTATGCCGGACCCACGATGCCCGTGGTCTGCGCGTCAACCGGCGAAATTCGTACCGCGCAGATTTTCGTGGCGGTGTTGGGCGCCTCCAATTATACCTTTGCCGAAGCCACCTGGAGTCAAAGCCTGCCGGATTGGCTAGGTAGCCATGTGCGGGCTTTTGAATTTTTTGGCGGCACGACGGTGATGCTGGTGCCCGATAACTTAAAAAGCGGGGTGACTAAAGCCTGTCGTTACGACCCTGAATTGAATCCCAGTTATCAACAGTTGGCGTCCCATTACTCGATCGCGGTGATGCCTGCCAGGCCCTATAAACCCAAGGATAAAGCCAAGGCGGAGGCCGGTGTTCTGCTGGTCGAACGCTGGATTATGGCTAAGTTGCGCCATCAAACCTTCTTCTCCTTGGCGGAGTTAAATCACTGTATTGGCGCCTTACTGATAAAGCTCAATCAAAAGCCGTTCAAGCAAATGCCAGGCTGCCGTCAGCAGTGGTTTGAAACGTTGGATAAACCGGCACTGTCACCGTTACCCAAGTACGCCTATCAGTATACCGACATAAAAAATGCCCGCGTCAATATCGATTATCACCTGATCTATGACCTGCACCTGTACTCGGTGCCGCACCAATTGGTAGGCGAACAGGTCGAGCTGCATGCCAGAGACAAGCTGATTGAGGTCTATTTTCATCATAAACGCATCGCCAGCCATGTTCGAAAATATTATCCAGGCATAACCACCGAGCCAGGGCACATGCCGGAACAGCATGCCCAGCATCAGCAATGGACGCCTGGACGATTAATGAACTGGGCTAAATCGATAGGGCCTGAGGTATTGGTATGGGTGCAGAGCCAGTTACAGCGACGAGAGCATCCGGAGCAAGCTTATCGCGTCTGCCTGGGATTATTGAGCCTCAATCGAGCTTATGACTCAACGCGCTTAAACAAAGCCTGTGCGATCGCCAATAAAGAATCTCTGTATCGATTAAAGAACGTCAAAGCTATTTTGCAAAGCAACAGGGATAAGCTCCCTGAAACCTCGCCGATGCAGCTTTCGTTACTGCCGCAGGACCATATCAACATTCGTGGTGCCGGTAGTTTTCACTAACCTCTAAAACGTTGAGCAAGCAAGGTTTACAGGAGAACCTGCTTGCTCACCTTTTCCTTTAAAATCTAACCACAGGATAACATCATGATTGAAACCACCCTCAGCCAACTACGCCAATTGAAACTAACCGGCATGGCCTCTGCTCTACAAACCCAGTTGGATCAGTCTGGCACCTATGAAGGTTTAGCCTTTACAGAACGTCTGCAATTATTAGTCGATTACGAAGATCAGGAACGTAATCAACGCAAACAGGATCGCTTGACACGCGCTGCTCAATTCAAACTTAAGGCCCATGCCAAAGACATTGATTATCAGAACGGTAGAGGTATACAGCAGTCGCAAATGGCGTCGTTGCTGATGTGTGACTGGATAAAAAAAGCCCAGAACCTGTTACTGACCGGACCCTGCGGCACAGGTAAAACCTATATCGCTTGCGCACTGGGTCATCAAGCCTGTCTGAAAGGTTACAGCGTCAGATATTACCGGCTTCCGCGCCTGGTTATCGCATTGACACAGGCCAAGGCCGACGGTAGTTACAGCAAATTGTTAAAAGCCATCGCCAGTCTGGAGGTCTTAATTATTGATGATTGGGGCTTGGAACCTTTGAATGGAGCCACCCGAAATGACTTGATGGAAATCATGGATGATCGTTATGAACAATCTGCAACCATCATTATCAGCCAGTTACCGACAGAACAATGGTATGACGCAATTGGTGATAATACCTTAGCCGACGCTATTTTGGATCGGTTGATGCACAACGCCCACCGGATAAATTTGAAAGGGGAATCGATGCGAAAAAAAATGAATTCCTTGACCCAAGTTGAACACTTAGAGTAAAAACTCACTTCCACCGATGCGCTAGGTTTTAGGTGTTCAAGTTCGACCAGAATAGGTGTTCAAATTAATCAGAATACGCA
>CAILCX010000161.1 GCA_903832775.1 uncultured Methylobacter sp.
ATAAGTTTTTTGAAGATTGGCTGGACAGTCAAGCGCAAAAAGTGATGGAACAAGTTGCCGGCGGTCAAAGTATTTCATCTGATCAAATGATGATTTTGATGCTCAAAGCCCAAACCAATCATTTTGCTCATTTGGATATTGATTTACGCAGTGAGATGAAACTTCTTCGTGAAGATATGGATAAGCGCTTTGAACAAATGCAAGTTGAAACAGCTAAACGTTTTGAGCAAGTGGATAAACGCTTTGAGCAAGTAGATAAACGTTTTGATCAGCTCACTTCACGTATGGATCACTTCATGGTTTGGTCATTTGCAACCACGTTGACGGTTGGCGGAATAGTCATTGCAGCGATTAAATTTTTGTAACCTCTCATACTTTGCCACTTGTATGACGGAAACTGTTACGAAGCAACGTATTTTATCACTCGACGTGAACCACTGTTAGCACGAACATGATTCATACTGGTCATTAATGTGGTAAATCCGGATAAAACTCAGGATTGAGAAGATCTTCTTGTCTATAGGAATATTCAGCAGGGAAAGCCGATTCCTCCATCCCTTTTTCTTTGGCGGCCAGTAAAATGGCGTCTTCATAGGCATCAGCGATAAATTCATCCAATTTTGCATGCAAACTGGGATTATCCATTAAAAGCCGCTGAAGCTGACGCCTTTGTTCTTTAATAGTAAGTTGCCTGCTCCGGCCACGGAAAGAAGGTTGATAATGCCACTTTAAGAGATGCGCCAATTACAGCAAGCCGATTGATTAATTCCCGCCGCTCACTTGCACCCATACTTTCTATCTCCTGGATTAAATGTTTAACGTCTATCTCAGTCAAATTTCCTGACTTGAGAAGGCCCGCTTGTTGCTGGGTCCAAGCATGAAAATCCAGATCATGAAGTAATGTAGTTGTCATAACGCACTCCGCATCGATAAACATTTGTTAATTGTACCATCCTCATAAAAATCATTTCATTCATGGTGCATATTCTGGCTCAACCTTGGAAAAGGCAAAAAAGGTGGCAATGCGTTTGACTGAATAGGTCAGTTAAAATGAGGTCAATGGCGTAGACTGAAATAGTATGCTGCCAACGATAAGCGGCGCATCGTTCGCGATCGATGCGTTTATCTTTGTTCAGCACAGCCTATGGAGCTTATAAAGATGGCAACTCGTATTAACTCAAGCAACCGAAAAGGAAGTTTTAATGCAAGAAATCGTCAATTGGTATACAAGCCACTCACTTTGCATTCTATTCAGACTTTATCAGGGATGAATTGTATGTTGAATAGCAGGCGACCCCATTGTCACGGGATGACGGTTTAGACTGGAAAAAATGCCTTAAGAATTAATGTCAGAATTCCTCCCAGCACCAATCCAACCATCCATTTGATAACGATTAATTCACGTTCCAATCGATTAATGTCGGTTTTTGTAGCAAGTTGAGAATCCATTGCTTCAGAAAATGCAGTCACTAATGCTTCTGCTTCAGCTTTAGCTTGTTCCTCCGGAACACCCCCAGCTCTAAGTTTTTCAACAAATTTCAATGTATCAAATGTAATTGTCGCCATAACAAGCTCCAGCCAATTTTTATATACCAGTAGTATAACAAATTAAAGGCTTTGATTATTATTTAACATAAAAACAATTATACTGGATGTTCAAGTTTTTAAATTTTTTGCAGCCTGGTCCTTGGAAAATTCGGTAGTAGGTTAAATATGTGATTTTCAATATACTTGAGGTTATGTTATTTCGATCAAAACTCACAATTTTTCTTGTCGTTCAGCATCAACCAAAACCATATCCGCTAATAATGTTTCAGGCGCAATATCTTGCTCATTTGGCCATGTCACAGCTGCAATTTGAGATTGATGAATTATCGCAAAGTAAATATAGTGTTCACCCCAAACGTAGACTACATTCTGGTTTTTTAACTGTGGGGATTGATCATGTATGCAACCAATGTCAGAAATCTAAAACGCAATCCTTCTGAAGCCCTTAGGCATGCTGAGGTCTTAATTGTTGAGCTTAATAAAGTGGGCTATCGTATATCAGCAGCTGTGGTTGCTTAACTTACGTGTAAAGGAGGCTGACTCCTTTTTTTCATTAAACTGCTTTAGAGTTTGACTGCCAAGAAATATCAATTTTCCGATGCTGTTGAACACAATCTCTAAGATATAAATTTATAAGACTTTGATAAGGCACCCCAGTGCCTTCAGCCATTTCTTTGAAATACCCGACAACATCCTCACCTAACCGGAAAGTAACTGATTTTTTCAGTTTTGAGGCATAAGGATTTTTTCGGGATTTCATTTGGGAAAGATCGTACTCTGCTTTCATTGTGCGTTACCTTTATAATGACTACATTCGGATTTAGTAGCTTTACGAGAGGATATTATCCTAATCGTATTGCCTGATTCGCGCTCACAATGACAGACCAAGAGCATTCTGGATTCACAACTAAAGCCCAGCATCAAAAAACGATGCTCTTCTCCCGAAT
>CAILCX010000162.1 GCA_903832775.1 uncultured Methylobacter sp.
CATCAAGCCAGCCTGAACAAAAACAAACTATTCTATACGAAGGCATTAATTATTAACACTTGTACCAAAGATGTAAGCAATTAATTTACCGGGCCAGTGTAAGTTGATATACCAACTTACATCATTTGCGTCAGAAATTAAACTCCTTACTCACAACAAAGCCTTGATCTCTGGCACACAAGACCCGCAATTGGTTCCGGCTTTAAGGCAGCGCCCAACTTCCTGATGTGTTTTTAAACCTTTATCCCTGATGGCAGTTTTAATGGTTGTTTCACCGACATTAAAACACGCACAAACAATCGTGCCGATATCGGCTACACCCAACGGTGGCTGGCCTGTCAATAAAGCCATACGTTCAGTTTTATCCAATTCTGCTTTGGCAAATAAGCCACATAACCAGTTGCGCTCGGGAAGCCTGGATCCTGAATCGATAAAAATTACGCTTTCCAGCCGTTTATCAACAATGTGGGCGGCTCGGTAATTGCCTTGCCCTGGATCTTGATATTCCTGCCAGTTTAGCGCTTCACCGTCATCCAGATATTTTTTAGTCCAGTCCTGCCAGCTTAAAGGCTGAATTAAACCAGCCAGTTCGTAGCGATAATAGTGTTCGCCGTTAACTTTCACCCAATACTCAGGAACAGTCATCGTTATCTCTCGCCGGGACAAAATAAAACCTTGCCAGACCGGTTGATAAGACTTGATACGCACCGGTGTGTGTTTGCTTTCCGGTTGTTTGGAATGCGGATCAACAACCGGATTAACTAAAGCGCCCATTCGACCGCGACCGGCATATTGTTCGGTCCAGTGCATGGGCACGAAAAGATTGCCGGGAAGTTGGCTGTCGGTAATATTTACCCGGGCCAGCATGGAACCTAAAGCGCTTTCAAGCAAGGCAAGACCGTTCGCTACCAAACCAAAGCGCTTGGCATCAACCTCATGTACTTCGACAAAGGGCTCAGTTTTATGCTGATTTAATTTTGTGGCTAGCGCGGTTCGGGTCATGGTATGCCACTGATCACGCAATCGGCCGGTATTTAAAATTAACGGATAAACCTCATCCGGCAAATTAACCGGCGCACACGGACTAATGGAAATAAACTGCGCTTTACCCGATGCGGTAAAAAATTTTCCATCCTCAAATAGCCGGGCCCGACCTTGCGGATAAGTCTGATTCACCGGCCATTGCGTCGGCTGTAAACTCTCATAAGCTTGCTCGGTAATGCCCGCAAACGCTGATATATCAAAATCGCGTTGCCCGTTATTTTCAAAACCGGACAGAGCCGCGTGTTCACGAAAAATATCTGCCGGGCTTTGATAAGCAAACGCCTGCTCAAAACCCAACCGTCTGGCTACCTGGGTAATAATCCACCAATCAGGCTTGGCATGACCCACCGGTTTAAACAAGGCCCGTTGCCTGGATATTCGTCGCTCGGAATTAGTGACCGTACCGTCTTTTTCGCTCCAACCTTGTGCAGGCAATAAAACATGCGCCAGCGCCGTGGTATCAGTGTATTTAATACAATCGGAAACCACCACGAACTCACAATTTTGTAATGCTAATTTAACCTTGTCGGCATTAGGCAAACTGACTACCGGGTTAGTCCCCATAATCCAAACTGCTTTAACTTTGCCCTCGTAAATGGCATCGAATAATTCCACCGCAGGATAACCCGGCTTTTGGGCAATATTGTCTGTATTCCAAAACCGCGCGACCCGGTCAATGTCCTTGCTATTGGAAAAATCCATGTGCGCTGCCAATTGATGCGACAAACCGCCGACTTCCCGTCCACCCATGGCATTGGGCTGACCGGTCAGTGAGAATGGTCCGCTGCCCGGCTTGCCTATGCTGCCCGTTGCCAAATGACAGTTGATTATTGCATTGACTTTGTCAGTCCCCGAGGACGATTGATTGATGCCTTGACTATAAAGACTCATGACTTTTTTATGACCTGCAAACCAGTCATAAAAACATTGCACAGCCTCTTGTGTTAATCCGCAATGCTGAGCAACCTGTTCAATAGCAATACTGGCAAGCTTTAACGCGGCGTCAAAACCCTCGGTATAATTTTTAATGTACGCCTGATCCAGCACGTTTTGTTGCTTTAAATACTGCAACAAACCGTTAAACAACCAGGCATCACTGCCGCTGGCCAAGGACAAATGCAAATCGGCAATATCACAACTGGAAGTACGGCGCGGATCGATCACTACAATTTTTAAAGCCGGATTGGCTTCTTTGGCGGCGCGAATTCTTTGAAAAGCGACCGGATGACACCAGGAGGCATTTGAACCGATCAACACAATCAGTTCCGCCCGTTCAAAATCCTCATAGCAACCGGGCACGGTATCGGCACCAAAAGCGCGTTTATGTCCTGCCACCGACGAGGACATACATAAGCGACTGTTGGTATCCATATTGCCACTGCCGATAAAACCTTTCATCAGTTTATTAGCGACATAATAATCTTCGGTTAACAACTGGCCTGAACCATAAATCGCCACCGCATCCGGACCGTGGTTTTTGATGATATTGCTAAAAGTATCGGCAACCAAATCCAGTGCTTCCGACCAGCTGGTTTCCAGACCATAAACTGTCGGCTGTAAAAGTCGGCTCTTAAGTTCTATAGTTTCGCCAAGCGCAGAACCTTTGGAGCAAAGTCGCCCAAAATTGGCAGGATGTGATTGGTCTCCACTTATCTCAAGGCTATGCTCATTGGTATCGACTTTGGCACTAATGCCGCAACCTACGCCACAGTAAGGACAGGTAGTCTGGATGATTGTATTCATTAAAGATAATTTGAATGTAAACAGAATAATTAACTACGAAGACACCAAAAAGTTATTCATGATAAAAAATGCACACAGGAATACCTTCTTACCCTGCATAGGCTTTACCAAATATCAGTGTATCTCTCAGCCCGGAAATATTTTCTTTCTGCTCCAGTAATTGCTGATACCAGTTGCCGTCAGCCGTATCACCATACAACACCGCGCCGATCAGCTTGTTGGCTTTAATAACCAGTTTCTTGTAAATACCTACAGCCGGGTCTGAAAAACAAATTGTTTCACTGGCCTCATCGCCTTGAAAATCGCCGACCGAAAACAGATTGATACCGGTTACTTTGAGCTTGGTTGCAGTCGGCAAGGCAATATATTCCGCAGCGCCATGCGCACTAAGATGATTGGCACAGACCTTGGCCTGCTCAAACAGCGGGGCGACCAGACCAAATGTTTCACCCCGATGTTGGATGCATTCGCCTACCGCGTAAATACTGGGATCATAACTTTGCAGTGTATCGTTTACCACAAGGCCGCGTTCGCAATAGATTCCCGCCTGCTGAGCCAAACTCATATTGGGACGCACACCAATCGCCATGACTAACAGATCACATTCCAGGTCACTGCCATCGTCCAAACAAACCGTTTTAAGGTGTCCCTGTTCATCTCCTGACAAGTGCTTAAGTTTGGCCGCCATGCTGAACTTTATACCGCGCTGCTCCAGTTCATTTTGCAACAACTTAGCTGCGTGCTTATCCATCTGCCGGTTGAGCAATACTTCATTGTTATGAATGACAGTGACCTCCATGCCCCTTAAAACCAAGCCGTTCGCGGCTTCCAAACCTAACAGGCCACCACCCAAAACTACGGCTTTTTTATGGCTGCTGCTGTAAGTCAGCATCGTGTTTACATCAATAATATCCCTAAAACTGATGACGCCCTGTAGATCATTGCCCGGAACATCGGCTACGACCGCTTTGGAACCGGTAGCAATTAACAAGCGGTCATAACCGGCAACGGTACCGTCCCGTGCAAAGACCCGTTTGTTCTTTCTGTCGATGCTCACCACGGTTTTAGCTTCACCCGCATGCAAAGTTATGCCATTGTCGAGATACCACTGACGATTATTGATCACAATATCTTCGATGGATTTGTCACCGCACAACACCGAAGACAGCATGATGCGATTGTAGTTACCATAAGGCTCGGCGCCAAAAACCGTAATGGCGTATTTATCCGGCGCCGCACTGAGCAGTTCTTCGACGGTGCGCATACCGGCCATACCGTTACCGATAACGACTAGTTTTTTTTTGTTGCCGTTCAGCATGACTCAGGAACGGTCATAATGCCTTCAGCCACCATAACAGCCTCGCCGCCGACTCTGATCGTCAATGTGTTAAGGCCTTTATGATCCATTTCCAGATTCAGCACGCTCCGGCGATTCATGTCATCGCCACGATCCACCGCGAAGGTATAAGTGCCTTTTTTGAGATGCTCAAAAGAACACAGATAACTGGCAAAAGCAGGCATGGCGCTGCCAACCGGCGGATCTTCATTGATGCCGATACGAGACCCCAGTAACCGGGCATTAAAATCTGAATCAGCAAAAGGCGTTTTGGGTGCAAACAACAATATTTCCTGAGCCGCTGTTTGCGGTGCAGCCGACTGACTCCAGGCGGCATAATTAAATTTTGCTTTTCTGACCGTCTCGTAATTCCAGACAGGGACTATTAAATAAGGAAAGCCACAAGAAACCAGACGGGGCGCATATTTTTTATTGTCTATTTCAGCGGGATCAATAGCTAAAAAGCTGGCTAATTCTTCACTGGTAGGAGCAAAGCGATCCACGAAGGAAGATACTGTTCGGGTAAACTGTACAAAAGTGGGTATACCTTCCTGAGCTGAAATATTGACTTCAAGCGCGCCGGTATTTTGTTTAAAAATAATCGGAGTCACCGCTTCGTTTAACTCGATAAGCCCCATGCTACCCAACACAAAAGCGGTTGCTATAATCGGGTGACCGGCAAAATCAATTTCTCTATGCGGTGAAAAAATCCGCATAACTCTAGTGCTGCTTCTGGGATCAGGCTGCAACACAAAGACTGTCTCGGATAAATTCAATTCTCTGGCTATCAGCTCCATCTGCTGCTTGTTCAAACCCTTGGCCTGAGGAAAAACCGCTATTTGCGCGCCGCTAAAAATCTGCCGGGTAAAGACATCGGCAATAAAGTATTTATAGTTCATGGGGCCTCCCTTACATTAACTTCAACCCGGGTTTGATTAAGACGAATCGGGTAAACTGGTATTTTTATCGAGTCATCTTCAAGGCAAACACCGGTTTGCAGATTGAAATGGTGCTTGTATAAAGGTGAGACGACGACCGGCTGACCATTAATATCGCCTATCAAACCGCGCGATAACACATTGGCATTACCGAACGGATCAAAATTACTGATAGCGTAACAAGTTTGGGCAGGTAGCAGAAAAAAAATAGCCACCTGCTGTCCATCCACCAAGGCACAAACCCCGGAATTGGTTTGTAAGTCAGCAATTCCGCAAACATCTTGCCACTCAGCCATTACGCCACCTCTACCAGTTTAAAATGTTTACGCTCGTCGTCATCGGCAGGACGAAGCTGGCCGCGTTCTTCGACAAAGATCACTTTGTCATCTGTTTGGTCACTGTTAATAAAATGGCGGAAACGTTTGAGTTTGGACTCATCTTCAATGGTGGTTTTCCATTCGCACTGATAGGTATCAATCACCTGCAGCATCTGCTGTTCCAATTGATTGCACAGCCCCAGTTTATCCTCAATGACCACGGACTTGAGATAGTCCAGACCGCCTTCCATATTTTCCATCCACACCGAAGTGCGCTGCAAACGATCGGCGGTACGTACATAAAATGTTAAAAACCGGTCTATGTATCGGATTAAAGTTTCTTTATCCAAACCGGTGGCAAATAAATCGGCATGACGCGGTTTCATGCCGCCATTGCCACAAACGTACAAATTCCAGCCGTTTTCAGTCGCGATAATGCCGACATCCTTACTTTGAGCTTCGGCACATTCACGGGTGCAACCCGACACGGCAAATTTGATTTTGTGGGGAGAACGCAAGCCTTTGTAGCGGTTTTCCAACTCTATCGCCAAACCCACACTGTCATCAACGCCATAACGACACCAGGAACTGCCGACACAGGATTTAACGGTCCTTAGCGATTTGCCGTAAGCATGACCCGATTCAAAACCGGCATCGATCAGTTCTTTCCAGATGGGCGGCAATTGGTCGACTCTTGCACCAAATAAATCCACCCGTTGGCCGCCGGTAATTTTGGTGTACAGCTTATATTTTTTCCCCACCTGCCCTATTGCAATTAGCATATCGGGGCTGATCTCACCACCGGGAATGCGCGGCACGACTGAATAAGTGCCATCTTTCTGCATATTGGCTAAAAAAGTATCGTTAGTATCCTGCAAGCCTAAATGGGGTTGTTCCAGAATATAATCATTCCAGTACGAAGCCAGAATATTGCCGACTGTGGGTTTACAAATTTCGCAGCCGTTTCCTTTGCCGTATTTTTCCAGCAACTCGGCAAAAGTCCTGATTTGATCGACCATAATCAGGTTGTAAAGATCCTGGCGAGTGTAGGCAAAATGTTCACACAAGTGGGTATTGACTTCGAATCCCTGCTTGGCCAGTTCGCAATCCATCACCGATTTCAGCAAGGCCGAACAACCACCACAGCCGGTAGCGGCTTTTGTTTCTGCTTTTAAAGCGCCCAACGAGGTAAAGCCGGCTTCAATCGCCGAACAAACCGCACCTTTGGTCACCGCGTAACAGGAACAAATTTGCGCAGAAGCTGGCAAGGCGTCGACGCCCAAGCCCACCGATTCATCGGAACGATGCGGCAAAATCAGCGCATCCGGATTTTCCGGCAGTTCGATACCGTTTAAACAATATTGCAACAAGGTACTGTAACCCGAGGCATCGCCGACCAGCACCGCACCCAGTAACTGCTTTTTATCCTGACTGACAACCAGGCGTTTGTATATTTGGTTATCGCCATTTTGGTAGCTATAGACCTTTGCACCCTGAGTTTTGGCATGCGCATCGCCAATACTGGCCACGTCAACGCCCATCAATTTCAGCTTGGTACTCATGTCCGCGCCGGTAAAGCTGGCAAGGTCGCCCGCCAAATCAGCCACCACCGTTCTGGCCATCGAGTAACCCGGGGCCACCAGTCCGTAAATCATGCCATTCCACAAGGCACATTCGCCAATGGCATAAATGCTTTGATCGGAAGTTCGGCATTGGTTATCGATGACAATGCCACCGCGTTGACCGACTTCAAGACCGCAATTTCTGGCCAGTTCATCGCGCGGACGAATCCCGGCCGAAAACAGCACAATATCGGTTTCCAGCTCTTCGCCGTCGGCAAAACACATTTTGTTCACACACTGCTCGCCATCGGTAATCAGACTGGTATTTTTTCCGGTATGAACGATCAGCCCCAACTCTTCAATCTTTTGACGCAACATGGCGCCGCCGGCCTCATCAAGCTGTACCGCCATCAGACGCGGGGCGAATTCGACCACATGCGTTTTCAAACCTAAATCCACTAACGCTTTGGCGGCTTCCAGACCTAACAATCCACCACCGACTACCGTACCGATTTTGCCGGTTTTTGCAGCTGCGGCCATCGCTTCAAGATCTTCAATGGTCCGGTAAACCAGACAGCCCGGACGCTCATGACCGGGAACCGGCGGCACGAACGGGTAAGAGCCGGTGGCAAGCACCAGTTTATCGTAATGAATGGTTACGCCTTTTGCAGAGACTACCGTTTTAGCCTGACGGTCAATCGTTTCGGCTTTATCGCCCAAATGAATAACTATGCCGTGTTGTTCAAAAAAACCGGGCTCCACCAAGGACAGTTCTTCAGCACTTTTACCGGAGAAAAACTCCGATAAATGTACCCGATCATAAGCCGCTCTGGGTTCTTCGCAAAACGTGACAATCTCATAGTCGTCTTTAATCGAACTGGCTACCAGACTGGTCAGAAAATGCTGTCCAACCATGCCATTGCCAATGACGAGTAGTGTTTTTTTTGTGGTCATAATTAACCTCAATCAATAAGTGAGTTGCAGGTTCCCCGACATCTTCATGTTAAAAGCTTATGTTGCCTTGCAGCCAGATTTTTTGGGTATCGGTATTGGCAAAGGAAGCGTCAGTCTTTGTGTACGAGTTATCGGCACTGTAATAAGCGTATTTAGCCAACAAGGAATAATGCTTGCCGAATTTTTTAAGCGCTGAAACATCCCATTCGGTACCGTAATGACGTTGCCCTGTGTCATCGGAAAAATCATGATAAACACCGGTCAGGATAATATCGCCCCGGTCAAAGGTAGAAACAACCGTGCCGAAAACATCGCGGATACCGTTATTGGGCGTATTCACCACAAAGACATCGGCCCAACCCTGAAAAGCGTGATTGGTACCCAAGGGCGTATCAAAAGTTTTATTAAGGCCTTTACCATCCAGTTGCTCCATCGCCCCCTGAAAGGTAAAGTTATAAGCAGTAAATCCACCCATAGTATTGATACGTTGAGCTTGATAAGGCGTTTTTCCATGAGCGTAGTTTGATTGGTAGCCCCATTCAGCGGTATAAACCAGGCCAAAATTGTCAGAGATTTTTAACGAGTCCCCCGGCTTTTGATAATTGTTCATCCTGATACCGTAGGTCTGGTTAGATTTTTCCCGGGTGTCCGCTTCGGTATAATCCAGCCAGTAACCATAGCCAGCGAGGTTGCCGTAATCACCGACTTTGTAATTAACGTTCAGAATCGGAGCTATAACTTTTTCAGTGGTGGCTGTAAAGGTGTTAACGCTGCCGATATAGCCCGCGTTAACGGTCAGACCGAACAGTTGCTGATTATTATGGGTGATCACTACCGAATCATAGTTTTGTTCCATTTGCCGCCAGCCGACATTGCCGATAAAACGGTCGTCATCCAGCTTGATGCGCTGCCGCCCGCCTTTAATAACCGTATCGGGAATGCCGGCATAGCTTAGCCATAACTGGTTAAGTTCACTGTCTTGAGGATCAAGAATCTTTGAATAAGGCGTATTATTGTTGCGGTTACTGTTGTAATTTTCGAGAATCGCAAGATTGCCGGCATATTCGGCATAGCCCTGAATACCATGAAAAACCGGCGACAACAATCCGATCCTTAACCGTGAGGTGACACCCTCGGCAGTATGAGGATATTTACCATTAACTAAGGCACCTTTATCCTGATTAACATTTTCATAACGCGTATTCAAATCAAACTTGACCGCACCGTTTTTGCCGTAATGATAGAAGTTAAGCGCATCTTCAATATCTTGCGTCATGCCCGCTAAAGCCGAGCCGCTCACTACCGACAAAGCCAGCAATGATGCGGATGAAAAAGAACGTTTTGATTTTTTTTGCGGCATAAAGCCCCCTGTAATTGGTGGATATAGTATTAATGCGTATGATCACATTCGGTTAGAAAGCTCAAAATGCTTTCCCGGTATTTGTAATAATCGGGATGTTCCAGCAGGGCTTTACGACTTCGCGGCCTGGGTAAATCGATCTGTTCGATTTTGCCGATTTTCGCATGCGGGCCGTTCGTCATCATTACCACCCGATCCGCCAGCAAAATGGCTTCATCAACATCATGGGTTACAACAATGGCGGTGACCTGGGTTCTTTCCCAAACTTCCATCAACACCTCCTGTAATTCCCAGCGAGTTAAAGAATCGAGCATACCGAAGGGTTCATCGAGTAACAGTAATTTGGGCGACAAGGCAAAGGCACGGGCAATGCCGACTCGTTGGCGCATGCCGTTGGACATATCGGCCGCTTTTTTATAGAGCGAATCGCCCAAACCGACACGATTTAAATAATAGCCAACGATGTCACTACGCTCAGCTTTGGAAGCATGCGGATAGACTTTATCAACACCCAACATGACATTTTCAAAAGCCGTCAACCAGGGAAAAAGGCTGGGAGCCTGAAAGACTACACCACGGTCAGGACCGGCATTGTCAATTTCCTTGTTGTCCAGAATAATGACGCCTTCGGAGATATCGGTTAACCCGGCAGTCATCGATAACACAGTTGATTTTCCGCAACCGGAATGGCCGATGATAGAAACGAATTCCCCCTTCTTCATTTTCAGATCAAACCCGTCAACGACTTTAACCGTGCTGTTGCCATCGGAGGTCGGATAGATTTTAGATAGCCTCGAAAACTCCAGATACCGAGGACGGGCCAAATTATCCATCATGGAATTTATAATCGGGGCAACGCGATCAAAAGAAGTATCGGTATTGGGTTTTATTTTAGGCAGAACGATTTTATCTTGCGCCAGTGTCTGGTTTTTTTCGATGCCGATATCCATTAAATAACGGGTAATTTCCGCACGTAAGCGTTTAAATTCAGGGTTATGATTTAAGGCAGTCCGGTCTCTGGGGCGCTCGATATTGATCGTAAAAGCCGGACCAAAAGTCGCGTCAGGCCCCGGATTGAGAGGAATGACCCGATCCGCCATGTAAATGGCTTCATCAACATCGTTAGTAATCAGAATGACGGTTTTCTTTTCCTGTTCCCAGATCTGTAAAATCTCATCCTGCAAGTTACCCCGCGTCAAGGCATCCAATGCGCTGAGCGGTTCATCCAGCAACAAAATATCAGGACTGGCGGCCAAAGCCCTGGCTACATTAACGCGTTGTCGCATACCGCCGGAAAGTTCAGCCGGTTTTTTATCCATGGCTGCGCCCAGATTAACCATCTTGACATATTTTTCGGTATGCGCCCGGCGTTGCTCGGCAGGCCAGTTTTTAAAAATCTGATCGACCGCCAGCGCCACATTTTCAAATACCGTTAACCAGGGCATCAAAGAATAATTTTGAAACACCACACCACGATCCGGTCCCGGTTCGGTAATTGGCATGCCCTGTTTAAGCACTTCGCCACTATCGGCTTGAATCAATCCGGCAATGGTGGAAATCAACGTCGTTTTGCCACTGCCGGAAAAACCGACAATCGCAACAAACTCACCGGCTTTTATACTGAGATTGATGTTGTTAAGTATCGAATTTTCGCCATAACTTTTACAAACTGACTTTAATTCCAATAACGGCTGAAACGGGTCATTTGAAGGCTCAAGTGGATTGTTTTGGTTTTGGGTACGCATAGTATTAATATTTACGACAGACATGGTGGCTCCCTGTTATTGTGTTCTACCAAAAGAAAACAGGTTTTGTAAGGACTGCATGATGCGATCCAACGCAAAACCTATCAGTCCAATGGTGAATACCGCGACCATTATTCTGCCCAAGGAGTTGGAACTACCGTTCTGGAACTCATCCCAGACAAATTTGCCCAGACCAGGATTTTGCGCCAGCATTTCTGCTGCAATTAACACCATCCAACCCACGCCCAGCGACAAACGCATACCGGTAAAAATATAGGGCAAGGCAGACGGTAAAATGATCTTTTTGATTTGAGTGCTCCAACCCAGCCGCAAGACTTTACCGACATTGATAAGGTCTTTGTCTATAGACGATACGCCAACGGCGGTATTAATCAGCGTTGGCCACAATGAACACAAGGTGACGGTAATTGCGGAGGTTAGAAAGGACTTTTCAAACCAGGAGTCGTCTCCCGTGACATACAAAGCACTAACCACCAACGTAACGATGGGCAACCAGGCCAGCGGCGAAACGGGTTTAAAAATCTGTACCAACGGATTGATAGCGGTGTTAAAAACCGGATTCATGCCGCACAGCAAGCCCAGTGGCACGGCAATCAGGGTGGCAATTACAAAGCCTGCAAAAACCGTGTACAAACTGGTAAAGATTTTGTCCAGATAAGTGGCCTGGCCGTTATAAGGACGCGTTTTAATTTCAGCAGCCGGATCTTCAGCAAGTTTTTGCTTGTTACGCGCTTGCTGCCGTTGGTAATAGTCGGCTTCTTTGGCCCGCTCGGCAAAATGATCATCCAGTAAACCACCCGCTTCGTGCCATACCGCAGCAGGGCCGGGAATCGCGCCCAAACTGGTATTGACTTTGGACGCTGAAAAACTCCACAGCCCCAGAAATACCATAAAAGCCAGAATTGGCACGCCCATAATCAGCCAAAGCTGGCGAATTTGCAGCGAGGGGTTTTCGCCAGCGGCAATTTTTACCAAAGGCACAAACCAGGTCAGCCCGGTAATCGTTAAAAATTTAATCAGTTTATTGTGCATGGTAGACACCTTTGTTTGTGACGAATTTTCTGACGCAATTAATAAAGGAGTACAAAACCAGATTTGCACTCCAGGATTTCATTAATCAACAACCTTGCCACCAGCCACGGTTTGCTTGCCTTTAAGACCGATGGCAAATTTGGCCAGATAGTCATTGGGCTTGGTACCGTCATAACTGATGCCGTCAATAAAATCTGCGCTGGGCGCTTTAAAGCCGGTTTCATTATCTGACGGAAAGTCACTGGCTTTAGCTTTGCCTTCAGCAATTAGCGCCTTGGCGGCCGCCATGTAAATGTCAGGTCGATAAACTTTTTTAGCGGTTTCGGTGTACCAGGCATCAGGTTTGTATTCGTTGATTTGTCCCCAACGTCTCATTTGGGTCAAGCTCCAGACCGCATCACTGTAATAAGGGTAAGAACCGTTGTGACGGAAAAACACATTAAAATCAGCCAAGGCCCGTTTATCGCCTTTTTCGTATTCAAACGTGCCGTTCATACTGTTGGCAAGGACCTCGTAATCAGCGCCGACATATTGTTTTTGCGACAACATTTCCACGCCTTCATTACGATTCTTGTTGTTTTCCGCATCCAGCCACGTGGAGGCACGGATCAGGGCTTTAATGACCGCCTTGTGGGTGTTGGGATATTTCTCAGCCCATTCCTTGTTAACACCAAAGATTTTTTCCGCGCTGTTTTTCATCAATTCGTAATCACTGATGACCGGAACGCCGATGCCTTTAAATACCGCTTGCTGGTTCCAAGGTTCACCAACACAGTAGCCGACGATCGTGCCTGAATCCATGGTTGCAGGCATTTGTGGTGGGGGCGTTACTGACAGCATCGCTTCGGCATCAATCTGACCAGATGTATCTTGAGGGGGAGCATAATAGCCAGGTTTGATACCGCCAGCTGCCAGCCAGTAACGCAATTTCATATTGTGGGTACCCACAGGGAAAGTCATCGCCATGTTGAAGGGTTTACCCGCCGCTTTGTATTTTTCGAGAACCGGCTTTAACGTATCCGCTTTAATTGGATGTATCGGTTTGCCATTTTCCATCGGAATCTGCGGCTTCATTTGCTTCCAGACCTCATTGGAGACGGTAATCGCATCACCGTTTAAGGTCAGCGTGAAAGCACTGATAATGTCGGCTTTAGTACCATAACCGATGGCTGTTCCAAAAGGCAGCGTGGCCAGCATGTGGGCACCGTCCAGTTCGCCGCTGACTACGCGATCCAGTAACACTTTCCAGTTGGCCTGGGCTTCGAGTTGCACGGAAAGCCCTTCATCTTCGAAATAGCCTTTTTCCAATGCAACCGCCAACGGTGCCATGTCGGTCAGTTTAATAAAGCCCAGCTTTAAGCTTTCTTTCTCAAGTTTTTCTGCAGCGCAAATATTAACCGCAAAAGTTAAAGTCGATACAGCCGCTACCGCAACGAGTGCTGTCCGCAGTTTTTTAATAGCAATCAGGCTGATTAGCTTCATAAATACCCCATCAGAATTAAAAAAAAATCAAAAAAAAAGCGTCTCCAATCAAAACGCATAAAGCATAAAGATTGGTAGACGCCTTTGTCTTTTGGTTCAAACTGAACCGGAAATTGTATTACTCCGCCGTTGGAGCTCTCATTTTATTTAAAGCAATAGTTATGCCATATAAATTCACTTTAGCCGCATTTAAGATTTTTAATTATAAATCAATAATATAAATAAAATACTGATTTTTCTTTTACGAGGCGCTCATTAGTTGAGCGCATCACAATTGCGCAATTTTTAACATTTACGCACTAAAATAGCGCCTGATATAAGCCCTTTACCCCAATAAATCCTCAACAGAGACCAACACCCGCGCCACATCAATCAAGCGTTTATTCTGACTCATGGCATTTTTTCGCAGCAATTGATAGGCATCCTCTTCATCCAGTCCTTTACGCGTCATAATCAAGCCCTTGGCTTTTTCTATAACTTTTCGATCCGCGAGTTTGGATTTGGTATCGTCCAATTCTTTACGCAAAGCCTGAAATTCACGAAACCTTGCAATAGCTACTTCTACGATAGGCATGATATGGGCATGGTTAAGTCCATCAAGCATGTAGGCACTGACACCGGCTCGGATAGCCTCCTGCATAAACCCCTTATCATTCGGTGCGGAAAACAAAATAATGGGCTTGGCCTGATCGCGATTTATTTCTCGCATTTGCTCCAAGGTATCTCTCCCCGGCGCATCCATATCGATGATGATAATGTCAGGTTGAAGAGCTAATACATTGTTGCTGAGATTGGCATCGTCATTTAATTTGGCAATAACCCGATGGCCGGCATCTTCCAATGCTACCTTCACTAGGGCGCTTCGCCCATAGTCATTATCAACTAATAAAATATTCAATTTAGCCATATAAAGAAATCATATTCTCGTACATCAGGCACATTCATCGACAGCCACCTAAATTTAGCTGAGCAAGTTCAACACTACCTTGGTCAAAAAAGATATCGCTACCCATGACAATTAAACCCGAATCACTTTCAGTGTTCCAAGCCTGCGGATGAGCCCCTTCGATTTTTCGATCAAATAGCGGACAAGGAAGATTTAGCGCCTGAGCGGCTAGGCGATATAAATCAGGACGATAAATTTTGGCAGCCACTTCTGTAGCATTAACCTCTGCTTGAAGGTGTCCCCAGCGCTGCATTTGACTGATTATCCATTCAGCATGGGATAGCCACGGGAATGTCGCCGCATACCGATAAAATACATTAAAATCAGGCAACTGCACCACGGGTTTATCAATGCCATATTGAAATTCACCGCATTCAAAGACCCGCAACACCGAAGGATCAACCGGCACATAACCCTTTTCTGTAAGGAGTGCGCAAGCCTCGGCACGATTTTCTTTTTGCTCCAACCAACGAGCACTTTTAAGCAATGCCCGGAGTAAAGCCTGATGGGTGTGAGGATATTGCTCTGCCCAGGCACAGGTAACCCCCAGTACTTTTTCCGGGCTGTTGTGCCAGATGTCGACGCTGGTAATGAGCGCAGCACCTATGCCTTGAGTGATGGCCTGACTGTTCCAGGGTTCACCCACGCAAAATCCGTCAATTTGTTCTGTTGCCAAAGCATTGACCATTAAATGGGGGGGGATAACCACCAGGCGAACATCACGATCAGGATCAATACCGGCACTTGCTAACCAATAGCGCAACAAATAGTTATGACAGGAAAACGGAAATACATGTGCGAAAGTTAGCAGCCTATTTCCATTACGTTGATTTTGCTTAATCAAGGTTTTGAGCGCAAGCACCGAACTCAATGGATCATTCGCATTTTGTGAGTTTAGTGCCAGTAATTGATTGTATAAAGCCAATGATACGGTAATAGCATTGCCGCCTAAGCCGAGCGATAAAGAACTTAGCATTGGCGTATTCAACCCGTCTAGATTCAAACTGGCTGCAATTGGCATTGGTGCTAACATATGACCACCATCCAAAACCCCGGCAGAAACTTTGTCGCGGATATTTGCCCAGGATGACTCGCTGCGCAAAGCAACAGATAAACCTTCCTCGCTGAAAAATCCTTTTTCTTTTGCTATGACCAAAGGTGCGCAATCGGTAAGTGCAATAAAACCCAGATTAAGAAATTCTTTTTCAGGTAAATTTTTAACTAGTTGTGCCATAACAGTAAATGTTCCATGAGTTATCCTAAATTCGGCCATGCCTTCCTGATTATGTATCGAACATTTTTGTTTACATCAAATACCGTTAAAGCTGGCTACTAACAATTTAATAGCAATCTGTATGCCGCATGACGATATTACTGCACTAATAGACTTAAAACCTGAACCACAATGGTTTTATGCGCTAAAATGGTGCGCAAATTAACTCGACATGCCCGTAAATGGGAAATATTGCCACAATCTGAAAGCCCAAAATTGAATATGACAGAATGAATCCTTTAGCGCTTAGCTCTAAAGATTTTTCGGCCCACAAATTGCTTTATAAACCGTATTGCTCTTACTTTAATCAACCCTAAGCAAGCCATGCATAAACGTATACTTGAAAACATTAATACTGCCATCTTGCTATTTGATCGCAATCTGACACTTATTTACCTGAATTCTGCCGGTGAAATCCTGCTTGCTGATAGTTCGCGTCATTTAGTCGGACTGAATGCGTATGAGTTATTCAAATCGTCCGATCCTGCATTACTGATTAACCTTCAGCAATGCTTAACCATGGCCGAGCCCTTGGTTGACCGTGAACTTACTCTGGATCGTATGAGCCATAGCCTCACCATCAACTTTAGCGCAACGCCCTTATTAAAAAATGATAATGTTAATGAGATAGTCGTCGAATTACAGCAAGTCGATAATCATTTGCGCATCTCTAAAGAGCAACGCTTATTAAGCCAACAGAATACCGCCAGATTACTGGTCAGAGGTCTGGCGCACGAAATCAAAAATCCTTTGGGCGGCTTACGTGGCGCGGCCCAGTTACTGGATCTGGAACTGAAAGATCCGGAACTTAAGGAATATACTCAAATCATCATTGCTGAATCTGACCGCCTGCAAGGCTTAATGGATAAAATGCTGGGGCCGAACAAACTCCCCAACAAAAAAGCCATCAACATCCACGAAGTACTGGAACGGGTCAGGCAACTGGTTCAAGTCGAATCCAGTGGCAATCTTACTATTAAATCTGACTATGACCCCAGTATCCCCGATCTGCTGGCCGATAAAGACCAGATGATTCAAGCCATTTTAAATATCGCCAAAAATGCCGTGCAAGCCATGAATGGATCCGGCAACATTCTTATCAAAACCCGGATTCACCGGCAAGTCACCATCGGTCGCAAACGTTATAAATTAGCAGTTAGATGTGACATTATTGATAACGGTCCTGGCATTCATGCCGACATGATGAACCAGATTTTTTATCCGATGATTACCGGGCGGGCTGATGGAACCGGATTGGGTTTATCAATAGCCCAGGCGTTGATCAATCAGCATAACGGTTTAATTGAGTGTGAAAGCGAACCTGGTAACACAGTGTTCTCAATCTACTTACCAATTAATACCTTGCAGGAGTCCGGCAATGACTAAACCCGAAACCGTGTGGATTATTGATGACGACAAATCAATACGTTGGGTTGTGGAAAAAGCCCTGCAAAAAGCTGACATTATCACTCGCAGTTTTTCTGGTGCCGCTGATTTGCTTAGCGCCTTACAACACAGTCAACCAGACGCATTGATTACCGACATTCGCATGCCCGGCATGGATGGCCTGGAACTTTTGGATAAGGTTCAACTGAGTCACCCTAAGCTACCCGTTATCGTCATGACCGCTCACTCCGATCTGGAAAGTGCTGTTTCGGCATTTCACGGTGGTGCTTTTGAATATCTTCCCAAACCTTTCGATATCAAAGAAGTCGTTGACCTGGCTCATCGCGCCTGCATTCATAGCAGACAACAACAAAATCTGGATGCACCTATAGATACTACTGAGGAAGCCACTCCAGAAATCATAGGCGCAGCGCCTTCAATGCAGGAAGTGTTTCGCGCAATTGGTCGACTGGCCAGGTCACATATCACCGTACTTATCAACGGGGAATCAGGAACTGGCAAGGAGTTGGTCGCTAAAGCCCTGCATCGGCACAGTCCCAGAGCGGGCAATCCGTTCATAGCGCTAAATATGTCCGCTATACCCAAAGATTTGATGGAATCTGAGTTGTTTGGTCACGAAAAAGGCGCATTCACAGGTGCCCAGGCACGTCGCGCCGGTCGGTTCGAGCAAGCTGATGGAGGAACCTTGTTTCTTGATGAAATAGGCGACATGCCTGCCGAGTTGCAAACCCGATTGTTGCGGGTACTTGCCGATGGCGAATTCTATCCGGTTGGCTCTTATGCCTCGGTTAAAGTTGATGTGCGTATTATTGCCGCCACCCACCAAAACCTTGAAGCCTTTGTTGAACAGGGCCGTTTTAGAGAAGATTTATTTCACCGCCTAAACGTCATCCGCATCCACATTCCCCCGTTACGTGACCGTAAACAGGATATCCCTTTATTGCTGCGACATTTTTTACAAAATGCGGCTACGGAACTCAATACTGAAATCAAAATTTTAAAACCGGATGCCGAAGCTTTTTTAAGCACCCTGGACTGGCCCGGAAATGTAAGACAACTGGAAAACAGTTGTCGCTGGCTAACCGTTATGGCGGCAGGTCGGGAAATACATCTGCACGATCTTCCACCCGAATTGATCAATACTTCAGTCGAAAAAAATACCACGGAAACAGGCTGGGAAGTTTTATTAAGAAATTTGATTGATCAACAGTTATTGCGTGGCAACGAAGAAGAAATCGCCAAACAAATCATTCCTACGGTTGAAAAAATTCTAATTAAAGCCGCGTTGAATTTTACACATGGAAAGCGCCATGAAGCAGCTATTTTACTGGGCTACGGTAGAAATACACTGACCCGTAAAATTCAGGAATTTGGAATTTAAAAACATGTGAGCCGCTGAATAGCAAAATTTTAAACAAAAAAAAGGGGCACCAGAGCGCCCCTTAATTTAACGACTAATCGCTCAAGCTTTCAGCAATTCTTTAACCTTTGCCATAATGCCTGTTGGATCAATACCTTGATGCGGAAATTGCTCCCAAAGACCGCCACAACCTTCTTTATGCGTTGCAATATGCGCAAATTTTGGCGTCAGACCACGTTCCAGCAACCAGGAACCAAAGCGACTACCCAAACCAGTTTTACGGTTATATGATTCTACAACCAATACCATTGGCGAATTGCCGATTTTGGTCATCATCTCTTCATCGATAACATTCAACGTAGGTTTGTTGATCAAACCCACATCAATGCCTTCCTGTTTCAAACGCTCTACCGCATCCAATGCACGGTACAAGGACTCACCAAAACTGATGACATAACCTTGAGTACCTTCACGGATAACTTCGTCTTTACCGGAAACAAACTTGTAATCGCCGCCAAAGTAATCCTGACCTTCAGTATTCAGAATAGTCGGCACCTTTGAACGGGTAGAAAATACAAAACGCAAACCTGGATTAAAGAAGATAGTCTCCAGACAGGCTTTCATTTGCAGCGGGTCAGCAGGGAAATAAAGATTGGTCGCATAGCCATCACTCAAACCATTATCGGCAAACATATTGTTCAAACCAAAATGGCAAGTGTTGTCGGCCATGTCATCAATCCCGGAATGCGAGAAATGACTCAGTACGTTTGAATTGTTCAAACGTGCCATGGTGATTTCAGAAAGCAACATTTCCAGGAAAGCACTGAATGTACCGAAAATGCCTTGCTTGCCTGCTTCCATACCAAAACCGGCAGCAGCAGAAAAATTACCGCGCTCCATAATACCTGACGAAGTAAACACTTCTGGGTACGCCGCGTGAATTTTGAACAGACCACAAGAACCTTCAAGGTCACTATCAACAACCCGAATTTTTTCAACGCGCTCGGCTTCGCTTAATCTGCCAATGATTTCAACAGCAGCATCACCAAAAACGTTACGATTAGCATCCCAACGATCGCTGGAACCCAGGAATACCGCATCATTTTTTGGCGCTGTAATCGTTTTAAGATGATCTGCCGCCGCTTGTTGACCGCGAGACTCAAGATACTCAACCGCAACTTTTACGGAAATTACATCATGACCATGAGTTGAACCTTCCAGACCAACAATTCCTGGACACATAGGGCGATGATTGATAACGGCAACCGGGCCAGTCGTGTTTATAGCTATACAAATACGTTTGTAAAGATCATCAAGATCTTCGCCGTCGCCTTCCAATACCGTTACGCCTTGACCCGCCAACGTTTTAGCTGTGGTGCAACCGGGCAAATAACTGGAAGGATGACCGGCAATAGTTACGTCGTTATCATCAATAATCAGTTTAACATTTAATTGTTGTGCAACCGCCAGACGTGCCGCTTCTGCGTCGTTACCTTCTTGTTGCGAACCGTCAGAACCCAGGCAGAACAGAGTTTTATCAAGATTGGCCATAGCCACACCATTGACATAAGGCCACATGTGACCTAAACGACCCGAACTAAATTTTACGCCCGGAGTAAATCCCAGTTCAGGATGACCCGGTAAATGAGAATGAGCTGCGCGGTATTCCATCAAACGTTCAGCAGGAAGATCGCCATTAAGCGTAGACATCAAATATTGAGTGGCCACACGGTGTCCGGCTTCATCAAAGAAGATAGGAACATATTTTTCTGCATCACCACGAAACAAGGCATCCATAATCATAACTTCAGGAACAGTATCGTATGGTCCACCAGTATGGCCGCCCACGCCACGCGCTGCACCCGTCGCCGTGAAAAATACAATTGCATCACGGCACAGCTGAATATTCGCTTTCAAGCTTGCTCTTTGCTCGTCAGTAAGTACAGGATTGCTTGCGTCTAACGAAATGCGTTGATATGCGCCTAAATCGATTGGAAATGTAGTCATAGTTAGATTATTGTTATTAGAGTTAAAGGTTAGAAATAAAAAGTTGGATCGGAATGGTAATAATTAATGGACACAATGATAAGGCAAAATAATGACTTTCGATATAACATTTTTTGAATAACATTAAAATTTTGCAGATATTAGCATTGCAGTTGCTACATATTACCTAAATATGATAAGAATTACGGATTAAATACAAATCCCCAATTATCGACTTTCGTTTAGTTCAAACGCTTTAAGCATCAATCTCTACCGTTTTTGGAATACAAGAATTTGCCAGAAAAAACAGGCTCAAAATAGATGAATTTATTGCGGAACCCGTGCTTTTGGTTATAGATGGGGGCTCTCACCTTGAAATGTACTTTCACTCAATCTAAATCAGTCTAACCACCAACATACTCGACTTTTACAATAGATAGACCGTGCAGACCTATTTCTTTTGCAGCACCGTGTGATAAATCAATTAACCGGTTTTTCTTGAACGGACCTCTATCGTTAACGATAACAACAATAGAACGACCATTGTGCAAATTTGTAACCCGCACTTTACTGGGCAATGGTAATGTTTTGTGCGCTGCGCTGTAGCCATGTGCTTTAAAGTGAGTTCCCATAGCGGTACGATTACCAGACTCATTCCCATACCATGAAGCCAAACCTTGCTCGCTGTATCCGGTTGCTGTAGCCATTGGATAATAAGTTTTACCTTTGACATGATAAGGCTGATTATAGGCGGCTTTATTATGTGTAGCATGTTCGGTTAATGCGTGAGATGGAGCAGAAGTTAACGGTGGCTGGGAAGCGCAGCCGCTAACTAAGCCGACCACCACAATTGCCAAGCCAAGGCGGGCTTGTCGAAAATAGCACCTGTCACTATAAAAATAGCGGGAATTGAACATCAACTTATCTCTTATCGTCAGTTTAATAACGCCACCATACCCAACAAAACTGCACTGGCTAATCGCAGAACCCAATCAAAACAGGGTATTGATTTATTCTATCCAAGGTATAAACGGCTATCTACATTTGGGTATCTATTTGTAAATTTCCGCGCTCTTTGCCGATTACCTTAAAAAGCCGTAGTCGAGCAATGACTTACACAATAGACATTTAAGTCGCCCTCAATTTGCTGGGGGATCGACTTAATGTAAAGATTATATTAATAAGATGAAGTTAAGCCTGTTAAAACAATTAAGAATTGATAATTAAAAATAATATCTGCTTGTATCGTAAAATCAATCGATGTTTACAATTATCATATTAATATCTAATCCGGCATTGAAAATGCAGACAGCGACGCTCCGACATCACACAACCCTAATCTCTTAACGTATAATTAATTGATCTTTTAAAATATTTATGCTATAAGACCATAAAAATATACCTTACTTGGAGCAAGCTTATAATTGAACAAGCCTGCGAATGCTTGACTTACTATCTGGAAAATTAGTGTAGCTGTTAGATTACAAACTGCCGCTCACATTTAAAAAAATGACTGCCAAAGATTTACAGCGGCTAATTCAGCCACAACAAAGTACAAAGAACCCTCATTTATTGAGAATTCCTCGGCCATTATTAAGTACCGCTCAATTTCTTTAGAGTACCGACCAATATCCGAAGAACACTCCTCACTAGCAATGGAGCACTAATCAGCCATCAGGCCAACCAATGAATAATACAGGGGCATTCCTCAGCTATAAAGCAATGTTTCCTGCTGTTTAAGCTGCCATGCTCAGCCTCTAACCCTATCTCCCAATCATTAAGGAGCAGACCCCGGCCATCACTCAGAACTACTTAGAGACTGCAAAGCAATAATCAGCCACTAGCGAGGCTGATTTCTTATTTAATAATGCGCCTTAGCAATTGTGCAGCACGGCTTAATAACTGCGTAGCACTGACCCTCCAATGCGGAACCAGGCTTATCTTTTGCATAATCCGGCAAAAACAAGATCCATTCGACTTAATTAGTTATTCAAACAAGCCTTAGGAGTAAATATCATGACCACTTCATCTTATATGCCAAAAAACGATGATGACAGAGCTAATCTGCTAGAGCATGTCGTTGCAACCTTACCTAAATACGTAGCACTTTTGGACATTAGTGCACAAGATTTTGACGAACTACAAACAGACTCTATTTCTTTTCGCTATGCATTGCAAACCATGGGTATTATGCAAGCTTACTCGCAATCATGGACTACCACTAAAAACCACTTGCGTGATGGCGGCATAGGTAGCGACGGCTGGCCAATGGTACCCAAGCTGCCCGAACCCATACCGGCCATGGTTAAGCCCGGTATTATTCCCAGACTCTCTGCATTGGCGGCGCGGATTAAAGCCCATAGAAACTATACAACTGCCATTGGCTATGATTTGTGGCTTATAGGTGGAGAACAAAAAATCGATCCTACGACCTGGAAGCCGGCTTTAAGCATTTATTTGCAAGCCGGACACCCTGTTATTGCTTGGGCCAAAGGCAATGCCGGCACAATAGAAATATGGGTAGACAGAACCGATGGCAACAATTTTGTATTACTTGCCATCGATACGGAACCCAATACCAATGATGCCACCCCACTACCCGCTGCGGGCAGTGGGGCAATTTGGAAATATAAAGCCATTTAC
>CAILCX010000163.1 GCA_903832775.1 uncultured Methylobacter sp.
ATTTTCGACTTTTCAATTGCTTAAATTTTCGTCGCGCCCATTTTATGATTTTACTATTGATATAATCATAAATAGTCGACATTTCTGATTTCCTGAAACGACTATAATAGTTTATCCAGCCTTGAATCATTGGATTGATCGCTTTGGCTAGTTCCTCAACACTGTTACTAAAACATCTATCAATTAGAGGATGTTCTTTTACCTTAAGTCGCATCGCTTTTAACGCTTTACGACTTACTGCGGGTGAAAAACTGACGAAAAACTTACCATCACGCCTCCGACTACTTCTTGGTCTGAATGTATACCCTAGAAAATCAAAGCTCTGAACTGGATACTCTCCAATGCGATTAGTATCTTTGCAATAAACAATCTTAGTTTTCTCTGGGCAAAGCTTAAGTTTACATTGAGTAAACCGTATCCTCATCTTACTTTCAATATATGCCAACTGCTTCTGACTGCGACAATGCACAACACTATCGTCAGCATACCTTTCAAAATGAATGCAAGGAAACTCCCTTTGCATCCATTGATCAAAGCCAAGGTGAAGAAATATATTTGCCAGTAATGGACTAATCACGCCCCTTACACAAAGGATACCTTTTATCGATCTGCGTCATATTGTGCTGTGTAGGCGGTTTCGATGATTGCGGATTGCCTCCGGTTGGCGCGGCCTGTCTTGGTATCGAATGTTTAATCGTAATCAAATCTTTTCCTACAATCACCTCTTTGACCAGCAATCTCATAATTCGTTGACGTTGACCAATATCGAGGGTATCGGCATTTCAGCGCAAGCGTTCCAGAAACGCCGTGAGGGTTTCGGCAAGCTGTAAATATGCCGCACGATCCGCTGTTTGGTGATTGATCGCCTGCATAGCTTGTTCTCGTTGCCGCAATGGCGGCATTCTGACACGTAGTTCGTCAAGCGTAAGCAGCTCTTCCAGGTAGGCCGTTAATAATCGCTCCATGCTTTTACGCACCCGAATCAAATCGCGGTTCAGCGTTTCCTGCCGACGTTTGGTTGGACTGGAATCACGGGCGGCTTCCATTTGGCGATTTAGCTCGTTCTGGATGAGTGTCGGGTCCTCCAGTAGGCGGAAGCTGATCGAGTAAATCCTGACGAATGGGTTTTTGATCACAGATAGCTTTCCCGCCATGACGATAGGCATCGGATCCCGAACAACGATAATAGTAAATTTTGCAGGCTGACGTACGTGTCGAGCTTCGATAGAGCGCATAGAGCTACACTGCGACAATGCACCATTCCCTGGAGAATACTGGGCTCTGTTCGGCGACAATTAACCTGTCCGGTCGGCGTCAATTATCTTGACCGGTTGACTGATATGTAGGACAAGGGTGTATTTCAATTTTTTGTAGTCCGCCCTTGCCTGGAAAGCGCATCACTCAACGTCAAGAGAGTTTATATATGAACACACGTAAATCAGGAAAAAGCCAAGAAACCGCAGCAGCTAAAGCCGCCATTTCTGAGCGTTCCGGTCGAAGAATAGAAAAAGGTGAAGGATTATCGATTCCTGGAGAACGTCATTGGCGTACTCGTGAAGATCCTTTGGAAGCTATTTGGAAAAAAGAATTGGTGCCTTTGCTAGAGAAAGAAGCGCAACTAACGGGCTTAACACTCCTGGAATATCAGGGAGATGAACATGCCGGTAAATTCCCCTTTAGCGTATTGTGAACACTTCAGCGTCGTGTCAAACAGTGGAAAGCAACCGAAGGACCGGAGAAAGTGGTGATCTTTCGACAGTCCGTGCCGGCTGGACAGCAAGGCTTATCAGACTTCAGTAATCCAAATACCGAAATTACCATCCAGGGTAAAGTGTTTACCCATTTCTTGTACCAGTTTCGTTTTGCTTACAGTGGTTGGCGTTATGTACAGATTATTTTGGGCGGTGAAAGTTATTCCGCCTTGGCCGATGGCTTGCAGTTAGCGTTAACGCTGGCCGGTGGCAGTCCTGTTGAGCATCGTACCGACAGTTTAAGTGCGGCTTTTATTAACAGCGTTGAAGAGCAGAAATTGACGCAATCTTATGATGCGCTCTGTGCCCATTATAACTTCGGGCAACACGCAATAATCGCGGCGTGAGCCATGAAAACGGGGCGATTGAATGTGCTCATGGGTCCTTTAAACGACGACTGGATCAAGCTCTAAAGCTGAGAGGAAATGCTGATTTTGCCACCATCAAAGATTATCAGGCATTTCTAAACAAGGTTACAAGCGCCTAAACAAACGCTGCCAAGGCCGCTTTAAAGATGAGCAACTGGCCTTGCAAGCTCTACCGGGAGAGCGCTTCATGGATTATAGCGAGCTCAGTCTGAAAGTGACGCGTAGCCCTATATACCGCGTCCTTGTTGATTTTCTCTGCCATATCGTGTCCTTAATCGTGTCCTTTTTTTTAGCACTATAACAAAGGACACGATTAAGGACACACTTTTAACCCATATTTAACATATACAATTAAAATCAATTGAAAAACAGTATGTTGCGTTATAAAAAATCTTCGTGTGGCACTACACCTTGAAAAATAGAGTCTAGTCTCAGTGCTTTAGACAATGGTTTTGTAAATACCTCCAGGGGCTGAGTTCACTTTTAACGCACGATAAATAGCCATTTGTTTCGGTTCCGCACGAGTGGCTTTGCGAACATGCAAGGCTTTACCGTCGGCACGCCGGAAACTGGCGGTTACCCGGCATTGAGTACTCATAATTTCACGTAATGTACGCCAACTACTGTTGGTATTAATGTCGCTCTCTTTTAGGCGACGGCGAATAAGTTGTACCAATTGATAGGCCAATACGGTGATGAACAAGTGACTGTCAGCCCGCTCTTCTTTATGATGAAAGATAGGCCGAAAACCCAGATCACTTTTGAAGCAGCGAAACACGGCTTCAAGGTCAGTGAGCATCATATAGGTGCGCCAGAGTTCTTCCTCCGTCCATTGGGTTTGGTTGCTGCGCAGGCAATAGACGCCCGGGAGATCAACATAAGAGCCAGGTACACTGTGTTTTTGCCAAGTGATGCTGACGGCTTTTTCGCCGCTGTCATCGGTTTGCAAGTCGACTTGAAAATGCTGACCGATGCCGTGCTGTTTTTGTTTCAGGCGACCAATGCGTTCCCATAATTTATCCGGGCGTTTTTCGGTGCGGGGGCGTTGCAGTCCTTCGTTCAAGGCGTTGAGTCCGGCTTCAAAACGACTGGCGAAGCGCTCCGCCATGGCTTGTTCCTTTTGTTCACGACCGGACGAATGACAATAGAGTCGAACTTCTTGCCCGTCTTCGTCGACGACTTTTTGACAGCGTACCGTTTCATCGCTGGCGGTTAGCAGCGAGACTGCGTCATCCGCATTGAATTGACGTGACCGCTCACGACTGACCACCAGATAACCATAGCCTGTTTTACGCAACCATTGAATATTGGCTTCTGTGTCGATACCGGCATCCATCACCACCAGGGCGTCCTGTGGCGCACCCAGATCTTGCAGCAGGGTTTCCAGTATGCCTGCTTCGCTGACATTACCGGCAAAGGTCTGGGAACGGCGCACAAAACCACTGCCGTCCAGGACTAAACCCAGCGTCACCAGTGGACAATCGGTACGCTTTTCTTTTGAACGACCACGTTGGGCTTTGGTATTGTGTGGTACTTCGCCTTCGAAATAGGTATTGGTGAGATCGTACAGGGTGATGGTGGTCGAAAAACCAAACAAATCAGTAGGGCGGGTAAATAAGGTTTGCTCGATGTGGGCGCTGTGCTTCCACAAACCATCTGCCGCACGGTACAGGGTCATTAAAGGCAGGCTTTCATAATCAACCTCCAATAACTCACCCAAGGCGCTTTGCTTCTTTAACCAGTTATGAGTGGCCAACTCCGAACCCACACCCGCCATACGGCCGATAATGGAACCCGCTATCGCCGCTGTCTGTGCGCCATTGATGCCCAACTAGGCCAGCAAGTCGAGGAAATTCAAGTGCCGCATGGCCCAAAGTGCTAATTGCTCCACACCGACGGTTCTGGGTCGAGTCAATTCCAGGGAGTCCACATCCACGGTTTGCAGGTCGACGGGTGCGGTCTGTGCGGACTCAACAGGGGTTGAAAGACCCTCATCCGCAATCTGTGTTTGGCTCACGACTGCTCGTTGCTCTATAAGTTGAGCGGCAATGCGTTGCGCCGCCTGTTCAACAGTAGTCGGCAATTCGATAGGCAGTAACTCAACTTGGTGGCTCAGCAATTGCTCAATTCGTACACAAAGCGAAGCCCACAAATCCTGATCAACAACGAAGTGCCTGCCCAGATTTAATATGGTCATCTGACGCGGTTTTCCATCCACACGCTGGCTGGTCACCAAGAGCGATAGGTGTAATAGCGTTCGCCCGTGGACGAGTTGTTGGTATGAGTTCGACGGATATACATGATGCATAAAAAATAGCGCAGTCTGAACAAATTCACAATAGGTATGTAGAACTATTATGGCCCTACAAAGGGTAAAATAACAGCAAAACTCAGTTGACCAATGTGGAATCAATCACTTACGCAGATCTCTCAGCTTGGTTTTAGCTAAATCTTGAGGGTGGTTGTTAAATATGGGTTAGGTTTTGCCGCCCTGTAGACCGCGTCTTTATTGATTTTTAGCGCCATTTTGCTACCTTAATTGTTACTTTTTTTAGACACTATAACAAAGGTAACGATAAAGGTAACACTTTTAACTGTATGCCCCTGTGTTTTGTTGCATCTCGTTGGACAATAAAAAACCCGCTAAGCCTTATGGCTTGCGGGTTTTTGTACTTCTTTGAGTTTCTTCAAACTCCTATTTGGTGCCGATGGCCGGATTTGAACCGGCACAACCTAAGTCACCACCCCCTCAAGATGGCGTGTCTACCAATATCACCACATCGGCTTAATCATAATCATAAATTAACTATTTAATTCAATTATCAATTATTTTTTTATAGTAAGAAATATTCGATTTTAAAAAAATATTTATTACTTGCTTTCAGTTTTAGGCTCCGAATCAGTAGTGGTAACTGGAATTTCTTCTCCTTTAGGATCTGGTGCCACAGTAACACTTTTAGCACCACCCACATCGGGTATGCCAAGCGTATCCTGCTCAACCTTTGGAGCATTCATCAAATCATAAGTCGCACCTTGCTTACTATTCAAAACTGCAAGTCCCAAGCTGGTCATAAAAAACAATGCCGCCAGAATTGCTGTCGCTCTTGACAGGAATGATGCTGCACCTTGAGCTCCGAAAACAGAACCCGAGGAGCCTGTACCAAAAGCGGCACCCGCATCAGCTCCTTTCCCTTGTTGCATTAATACTAACCCAACAACCCCTAAACCCAACAACACATGAACAACAATAATTACCTGATACATGAAAGTTTTAACTTCTCTAAATTGACTGATATATCTTTAAAAAGGATTCCGCATCCAACGAAGCCCCACCAATTAAACCGCCATCAATATCAGGCATGGCAAATAAGCCTTTTGCATTATCCGGCTTTGCACTACCGCCATATAAAATCTGGATTTTATCGGCAATGGTCTGATCTTTGGCAGCAATAAACTGCCTAATATAATGATGAACTTCTTGCGCTTGTTCGTCAGTAGCTGTTTTTCCTGTTCCAATTGCCCAAACAGGTTCATAGGCAATAACTGCTGTACTAAAAGCCGCTATGCCTGCCAAATTAATGACGGCGTCAAGTTGTGCATCAATGACTGCGAAAGTCTGATCTTGCTCCCTTTGCTCTAGCGTTTCACCTACGCATAAAACAGGGATAATGTTTTGCTGTTGCGCCTGGCAAAAACGTTCAGCTACTGATACGTTGGTATCACCGTAGTAAGTGCGTCTTTCGGAGTGACCTACAATCGCATATTTGCAATTAAATTCACTTAACATAGCCGCAGAAATTTCACCGGTAAAAGCGCCTGAAACCTTATCTCCAACATTTTGTGCTCCCAATGATAATGATGTTCCGTTAAGCAACTCACTTATTCTGGGCAAATAAATATAAGGCACACATACCGCAATATCAGCATTGTTATCACTTAACCCGGCAATAATGCCTTTTGCAAGCAATTCGGAACTGGCAAGAGTCCCATTCATCTTCCAATTTCCAACAACTAGAGACCGACGCATCACCACTCCTCACATAGAATCAAACCGAATATGATATATATTTATAGCCTTTAATTCAAGCTCCCATTACTTTCTTAACTTCTTCGGCTATTTGATGGGCATAATTTTTAACCAAATCTTCTTGTTGCCCTTCTACCATTACACGAATTAAAGGCTCTGTTCCAGACGCTCTAAGTAATACACGACCAGTATCTCCAAGATTTTTCTCAACGGCTTTTACAGTTTTCTGAATACGCTCATTCTGTTCCGCAGTCATTTTAGAATTAGTTTTAACATTGACCAAAACCTGCGGGTATTTTTGCATTCCTGATTTCAATTCATGTAAATTTTTACCGCTATCCTGCATTTCCGCCATAATCTGTAAAGCCGCAATTATGCCGTCACCTGTTGTTGTTTTATCTAAACAAATAATATGTCCAGAATTTTCACCACCCAAAATACCTTTGTGTTCCGTCAGCATCTCCATAACATAACGATCACCCACATTAGCTCTGATTAAACTTATACCCAACTGCTTTAGCCCGTGCTCCATGCCCAAATTAGTCATTAAGGTACCTACGACAGGTCCTGTTATTAAGCCGACGTCCTGCCGTGATTTAGCAATAATGTAAATAAGCTCGTCACCATCTACGATTTCACCTTTATGGTCAACCATGACCAAACGATCGCCATCGCCATCGAGTGCTATACCAAAATCGGCACGATATGCTAAAACAGTTGCGGCAAGTCTTTCCGGCTTGGTCGCACCACATTCATCATTGATATTAAGACCATCTGGCTCGGCACCTATAGTTACTACTTCTGCTCCCACTTCACTAAACACATGTGGAGCAATGTGATAAGTTGCTCCATGAGCACAATCAATAATAATCCTCATGCCACTGAAATCAAGCCTCGTCGGAACACTGGCTTTGCAAAACTCAATATAACGACCTGCCGCATCAACCAAGCGTTTAGCCTTGCCCAATTTTGATGAATCTACAGTAGTCATTGGTGAATCGAGATGCCTTTCAATTTTTTCTTCTATATCATCAGGCAACTTGGTTCCATGCACTGAAAAAAATTTAACCCCATTGTCATAATATGGGTTATGAGAGGCACTAATGACAATGCCGGCCTGCGCCCTCAAGGTGCGTGTCAAATAGGCTATGCCTGGTGTTGGCATGGGTCCTAGCAAGCGGGTATCGACACCCGCGGCAGTCAAGCCCGCTTCAAGTGCTGACTCAAACATATAGCCGGAGATACGGGTGTCCTTACCAACAAGAACAAAACCATGCCCTTCACTTGCAAACACCCGTCCTGCGGCCCAACCAAGCTTTAGAAAGAAATCCGCAGTAATCGGGTGCTGCCCCACCTTTCCTCTGATGCCATCAGTACCAAAATATTTTTTTGCCATAAACTTTAAACCTGAAAAAATTATTAATACGACTAATTCTAAAAATTATTTTTTAACTTTGACTTTTTGTTTATTACACAAAAAAAAGGAGAGCCGTATAGCTCTCCTTAATTTATGCTAACTTATGAAAACATTAATTTTGCTCGGCTGTTCCACCAATCGATTTCTCATTTTTCAAATCATCTTTATTCTTAACATCATCCGTTATAATTTCACCATGAGAAGGCGGCTTATCATCCCAACCCTGAGGATCTCTTACCGGTTTACGAGCCATCAAATCATCAATTTGAAACTTGTCGATAGTCTCATACTTCATTAATGCGTCAGCCATGGCATGCAGAATATCCATGTTTTCTTTCAGGATGGTTTCGGCACGTTCATAATTGCGATCGATAAAAGAGCGTATTTCTTCGTCAATAGTATGGGACGTTTCTTCTGCTACTGTTTTATGCTGAGTTACTGAGCGACCCAGAAACACCTCGCCTTCTTCTTCACTGTAGGATAATGGCCCCAAACGTTGGGAGAAACCCCATTTTGTGACCATATTTCGCGCCAGTTCAGTTGCGCGCTCTATATCGTTGGAGGCTCCGGTACTTACTTGCTCTCGACCAAAAACCACTTCCTCGGCAACGCGTCCACCGTAAAGACTGGAAATCATGCTGTCCAATTTTTGTTTGCTGGCACTGTACTGGTCACGTTCAGGCAGGAACATAGTGATACCCAATGCGCGACCTCTAGGCATAATACTTACCTTGTAGACAGGATCATGCTCAGGAACCAATTTGCCCACAATGGCATGTCCGGCTTCATGATAAGCGGTCATTTTCTTTTCTTTTTCGTTCATGACCATTGAATGTCTTTCAACCCCCATAATCAATTTGTCCTTGGCTTTTTCCAAATCAGACATATTGACCACACGTTTGTTCATTCTGGCTGCAAACAAAGCGGCTTCGTTGATCAAATTAGCCAGATCAGCTCCAGAAAACCCCGGCGTACCTTGAGCTATGTATTTAACTTCAACGTCATCTGCAATGGGTACTTTTTTAACATGAACAGCAAGTATCTGCTCACGTCCTCTGACATCTGGCAACCCAACAGTCACCTGACGATCAAAACGACCTGGACGCAATAAAGCTTTATCTAAAACATCAGCACGGTTTGTCGCTGCAATAACAATAATGCCTTCATTGCCTTCAAAACCGTCCATTTCAACCAGTAACTGGTTTAAAGTTTGTTCTCGTTCATCATTGCCACCGCCTAATCCAGCTCCACGCTGACGTCCAACCGCATCAATTTCATCGATAAAAATAATGCAGGGCGCATGTTTTTTAGCTTGCTCAAACATGTCACGCACACGGGAAGCACCTACACCGACAAACATTTCGACAAAATCTGAACCGGAAATAGTAAAGAATGGAACTTTAGCTTCACCCGCAATAGCTCTGGCCAGCAAGGTTTTCCCTGTTCCAGGAGGACCAATCATCAATGCACCGCGAGGAATTTTCCCACCCAATTTCTGGTATTTTGCCGGATCTTTAAGGAAATCGACCATTTCGACAACTTCTTCTTTGGCTTCATCACAACCAGCGACATCGGCAAAAGTGACTTTGATCTGGTCTTCTTCAAGCATACGTGCCTTGCTCTTACCAAAATTCATAGCCCCACGACCACCGGCTCCACCGCCCTGCATTTGGCGCATGAAGAAAACCCAGACAGCAATCAGCAACAACATCGGACCAAAAGAAACCAGCAACTGCATTAACATTGATGGTTGCTCAGGTGGAACTGCTTTGATTTCAACGCCATTTGCCAGCAAATCATCCACCATATGAGGATCAGAAGGCGCATAAGTTTTAAAAACCTGGCCGCCCTGCATTTTACCTTTGATGATGTTGTCTTCAATCATCACCTGCTGAACCTGGCCCGCCTTCACAGCCTCTATAAATTGCGAATAGGACATCGAAGAATCAACCCGATCATTTTGAGGGCCAAAATTATTAAATACGGACATCAATACTACGGCGATAACGACCCATAGGATTATATTTTTCATCATATCGTTCAACTTACACACCCTGGGCCAGAACGGCTCTCGATTTAGAATTTATTTAATTATATCAGGAGTTAACTTCCCTGACTGTCGTTATTTATATGGAGCCCACCTGAACTTGGCAATATAAGTAGCTCATTTCAATCTTTAAGATATTAGGGGCGAAAAAGATTATTTAAAGCCTTTAGCTAAAATATAAACTTCATTGCTTCTCGGTCTGGACGCTTTTGGCTTTCTTATGGCAACCTTGACGAATGATTGCGTAACCTCTTTATAGAATTCCTCAAAGCCAGCACCATGAAATAGTTTAACCAGAAACGCACCATCTTTTGCTAGCACTGTCCGGGCAGTTTCCAAAGCCAACTCTCCCAAATATATGGCACGAGGCTGATCTACGCCCTTATTTCCACTCATGTTAGGAGCCATATCAGACATAACCAGATTAATTGCAGCACCATCCAGTACTACGCATAATTGATCCATCACCGATTGCTCACGAAAATCACCTTCTATAAATTCAACACCCTCCAGTGAATCCATCGGTAAAATATCAAGTGCAATCACTTTATCTTTCTTGCCGATAAGCTGTCGTGCAAACTGCGACCACCCCCCTGGGGCAGCGCCTAAATCAATAATATTCATCCCGGGTTTAATGAGATGATCTCTCTCTTGGATCTCTTTTAATTTAAAAACTGCACGCGAACGGTAACCTTGAGCTTGCGCCATTTTGACATACTCATCATCAAAATGTTCCTGCATCCAACGACTACTACTTTTACTTCGTCCCATAACTGTATTTTAGTGTAAAATTTAGGCTTTTTGATTTAGGAATAATGAGTGAAATCTGCAGATAAGAAAAAATTTCGGGCTCAAGCGCACACCTTAAAACCCGTCATTATGATTGGCCAATCTGGACTTACAGTAGCCGTGCTGGCAGAGACTGAATTGGCGCTTAACACCCACGAACTGATTAAAATCCGTATTCGCGCTGAAAAGGAAGATCGCAAACTGATCACCGAAAAAATATGCACAGACACAGGTGCAGAACTTATTCAAAATATTGGACAAATCGCAGTCATTTATCGATTAAATCCAGAGAAATAATATTGATTCAATGTGAAAGTTAAAAGGTTCAAGGTAAATCAAGCCCTTTGAACCTTTAAACTTTTTACACCATTCAAATATATTCAATAGAAATTATTTCATAATCGACATTACCACCCGGTGCTTTTACCGTTACAACGTCTTCAACTTCTTTACCAATAAGGGCTCTTGCAATAGGCGAACCGATTGAAATACGACCTTCCTTGATATTAGCCTCATCTTCTCCAACAATTTGATAGGTTACCTTTCTTTCGGCTTCAATGTCTTCTATTTTTACTGTTGCGCCAAAAACCACCTTTCCATTCGCGTCGACCTTGGTGACGTCAATAATTTGGGCATTTGAAAGCTTTCCTTCAATTTCTGAAATACGGCCTTCCGCGAAACTTTGTTGCTCTTTTGCTGCATGGTATTCGGCATTTTCTTTTAAATCCCCATGCGCTCTAGCTGTTGCAATTGATGCAATAATACGAGGTCTTACCACCGATTTTAACTCTTCCAATTCGGTACGTAATTTTTCTGCACCGTTAACGGTGAGAGGAACTTTAATCATTCTTTAACAACTCCAAGTAATTTTTTAATAAACGAATTGCCAAAGACTAAACAACCAATTGATAGTACTTTTAGTCTTTGGTCTTTAGCCTTAATTCAAACCTTTATGTAAATCCTGCAAGCTATTAACATCACCAGCATCCAATTCACCCAGCGCATAACAGGCAGCTTTGGCACCAGCCATCGTCGTATAATAGGTTACACGACGCTGCAAGGCTTCTCTTCGCATGGCAAATGAATCTGAAATGGCTTTTTTTCCCTCTGTGGTATTAATAATCAACTGAATCTGATCGTTCTTAATCATATCAACCACATTCGGTCGTCCTTCGTTAACTTTATAAACCACTTCGCATGGAATTCCAGCTGCCTTAAGAAACTTTGCCGTACCGCCAGTAGCGATAATTTCATATTTCTTGGCAACCAGCATTTTGGCAACCTCAGGCGCCTTGGCTTTATCAGCATCACGGATACTGATTAACACCTTGCCGCTGTGATTTAAATTTACACCGGCAGCACGCTGTGATTTTGCAAAAGCCTCACCAAATGTTTTGCCTATTCCCATGACTTCGCCGGTTGATTTCATTTCCGGTCCCAATAAGGGGTCGACGCCTGGAAATTTAACAAAGGGAAAGACAGCCTCCTTAACCGAATAATAATCAGGAATACGCTCTTCTGTAATACCTTGTTGCGCCAAAGTTTGTCCAACCATGCATCGTGCAGCAATTTTCGCCAACGGATAACCAGTCGCTTTCGATACAAAAGGCGCAGTTCGTGAGGCTCTTGGATTTACTTCAAGCACATAAATATCTTCTCCCTGAATGGCAAACTGGGTATTCATCAAACCAACAACTCCCAACGCTTTTGCCATTTTAGTTACTTGTTCACGTAACTTATCCTGAAGTTCCGGCGCCAATTCATAAGGCGGTAATGAGCAAGCGGAATCTCCGGAATGAACGCCGGCCTGTTCAATATGCTCCATCAAACCGCCAATCAAAATCTGCTCGCCATCGTAAATGGCATCGACATCCATTTCGACTGCATCATCCAGAAATCGATCCAACAGAACTGGTGAATCATTAGAAACCGTAACTGCTTCTTTCATATAGCGCTGCAAACCTTCCTCATTGAAGACGATTTCCATCGCACGTCCACCCAGAACATAAGAAGGCCTAACCACCAACGGATAACCAAGGTCTTTTGCAGCATTAATTGCCTGTTCAACAGATCGGGCCGTGGCATTGGGCGGTTGTTTTAAGTCCAGTCTTTCCAATAGCTTTTGAAAGCGCTCACGATCTTCAGCCAGATCAATCGAGTCGGGTGAGGTTCCAATGATTGGGACACCCGCTGCTTCCAGTGCTCGAGCCAGCTTTAGAGGAGTCTGGCCACCATACTGTACAATTACGCCTTTGGGCTTTTCCAAATCGACAATTTCAAGAACATCTTCAAGCGTCAATGACTCAAAATACAAACGATCAGACGTATCAAAGTCTGTAGAAACGGTTTCAGGATTACAGTTGATCATGATGGTTTCATAACCATCTTCGCGCAACGCCAAAGCGGCGTGTACACAACAATAATCAAACTCAATACCTTGGCCGATACGATTAGGCCCCCCACCAAGTATAATGATTTTTTCTTTATTGGAAACACGCGCTTCGCATTCCTGTTCATAAGTCGAATACAAATAAGCCGTGTCCGATGAAAACTCTGCTGCACAGGAATCTATGCGCTTATAAACCGGACGAATATTTTGCTTGTGACGTATATTTCGCACTTCAGACTCAGAGGTATCCAACAACTTGGCCAGACGTATATCAGAAAAGCCTTTGCGCTTTAATTTATACAACTCGCCTTCTTTTAAAGTCGATAAGGTTTTTGTCGATAAAGATTTTTCAGTGATAACTAAATCTTCCACCTGAGCCAAAAACCAGGGATCAATTTTACTAGCTTCATGCACATCTTCCAGAGTCATTCCGCTACGAAATGCATCTGCAACATACAATAATCGATCAGGTCCAGGATGACGCATTTCACGCTGCATTTTTTCCGGGGCGTCGTCCTGACTTAAATCAATAATCTCATCGAGACCGCTGATGCCGATTTCCAAGCCACGCAAGGCTTTTTGTAATGATTCTTGGAAAGTTCGCCCAATTGCCATCACTTCACCTACAGACTTCATCTGCGTAGTCAAACGATCGTCGGCTTGCGGAAACTTTTCAAAGGTAAACCGTGGGATTTTGGTGACCACATAATCGATCGATGGCTCGAATGAGGCCGGTGTTGCGCCACCTGTAATCTCGTTTTTCAATTCATCGAGTGTATAACCAACCGCCAGTTTTGCTGCCACTTTGGCAATCGGGAATCCAGTTGCTTTGGACGCTAACGCCGACGACCTTGAAACACGGGGGTTCATCTCGATGACAATCATCCGGCCATCTTTAGGATTAATTGCCACCTGCACATTGGAACCACCGGTATCGACACCGATTTCACGTAATACAGCCAAAGACACGTTACGTAGTATTTGATATTCTTTGTCAGTTAACGTTTGTGCCGGGGCTACAGTAATAGAGTCTCCGGTATGGACGCCCATGGGGTCGAAGTTTTCGATGGAGCAGACGATGATGCAATTGTCTTTTGAATCACGCACCACTTCCATTTCGTATTCTTTCCAACCCAGCACTGATTCTTCAATCAATAATTCGTTAGTAGGCGACAAGTAAAGACCTCGCTCACAAATCTCTACAAATTCTTCCTTGTTATAAGCGATACCGCCGCCGCTGCCACCCATGGTAAATGAAGGACGAATAACAGTCGGATAGCCCACCTCTTTCTGCGCGGCTAGAGCTTCCTCCATGGAATGTGCTGTTTTTGATTTCGCAACCTCATAGCCAATTTTGCGCATGGCTTGATTAAATAACTCGCGGTCTTCAGCCTTATTGATGGCTTCTTTGGTTGCACCTATCATTTCAACGCCGTATTTTTCCAGAACGCCATTAGCATCGAGGTCCAACGCACAATTTAACGCCGTTTGTCCGCCCATGGTAGGCAAGATTGCATCGGGTCGTTCTTTTTCGATAATTTTTTCGACGGTTTGCCAGTCGATAGGCTCGATATAAGTAGCATCAGCCATATCCGGATCGGTCATAATCGTTGCGGGATTCGAATTAACCAGAATAACGCGATAACCCTCTTCTCGAAGTGCTTTACAAGCTTGTGTGCCTGAATAATCAAATTCACAGGCTTGGCCAATAACAATGGGGCCTGCACCCAGTAATAAAATCGATTTTATGTCGGTTCTTTTTGGCATTTTATCTGCATTTATGTTGCTGTTAATTATGTATGTTCATCACATTTGAAAATTCAGCATCTTAATCACCAGTCTGTTGGAACGGACTAAAAAAGATGTGATTTAACAAGTCGATATTAAGGTGCAAATATTGTAGCGAGCTGGAGGCAGGTTAACCATACCTATAGCTTAAATGACTTCCATCATTTTGATGAAATCATCAAATAAGGATTCTACATCATGTGGACCTGGACTTGCTTCAGGATGCCCCTGAAAACTTATCGCAGGACAATCAGTCCTTTTTATGCCCTGTAAAGTGCCGTCAAACAAAGAACGATAAGTCGCTATAACATTTGTAGGAAGACTGGTTTCTTTAACTGCAAAACCGTGATTTTGACTGCTGATCATGACTCGGCCAGTAGCGACTTCCTGAACTGGATGATTGGCGCCATGATGACCAAATTTCATTTTCTCAGTTTTAGCTCCACTAGCCAAAGCCAATAATTGATGTCCAAGACAAATACCAAATACGGGAACTTTCTGTTCCAGTATGATTTTAATTGCTTCTATCGCATAGGTACAAGGTTCTGGATCACCAGGACCATTGGACAAAAAAACGCCATCGGGTTTCATTGCCAACACTGTTTCAGCAGATGTTGTTGCTGGAACCACCGTTACACGACACCCACGATTAGCCAGTAACCGAAGAATATTACGTTTAACGCCAAAGTCATAAGCTACAACGTGTTTGGTAAGGTTGATGCCGGGGGTATGTCCCTTTTCCAAATCCCAAATGTTTTCAGTCCATTCATAAGATTTGTCTACCGTAACTTCTTTGGCCAGATCCATTCCTTTCAAACCGCCGAAGTCATCAATTGCTTTTTTTGCAAGCTCCACATCGATTGATTCGCCGGCCATGATGCAACCCCGTTGCGCACCTTTATCGCGCAATAAACGGGTTAATTGTCGGGTGTCAATATCTGCAATAGCTACCACGTTATTATCAATTAAATATTGCTGCAAGTTTTTTTCGCAGCGCCAGTTGCTGGCCAGCAACGGCAAATCCCTGATCACCAGTCCACTGGCAAAAACACCAACAGACTCATTATCTTCACTTGTTGTCCCGACATTACCAATGTGAGGATACGTTAATGTAACTATTTGCTTGGCATAAGAGGGATCGCTAAGAATTTCCTGATACCCGGTCATAGCCGTATTAAAAACCACTTCACCGACTGAACAGCCATCTGTGCCTATGGCCACACCGTTAAAAATCGATCCATCTTCCAATACCAATACAGCAGACTTAACCAAACACGTCACCTCGAATGTGCAAACGGGATGAAATAAGCGCTCACCCTGTTGTAAAAAAACAAAACTGTGGTAATTTTACGAGATTATGGGGTTTGGGTCATTAACAATTTTTCTATACTCATGACATCAAGGTCATTATAAGAAGTATTTTATGGGTGAATTAGGTCAAGAAAATCTATTATGAAGTTTTTTGTTCAATACAAATGATGGCACGATTTAAAAAACATAAATTTTTTTCCTCAACGATTTGCATTCCCATTACATAAAAAATAGGCATCCAGAAAGGATTAATGAAAATTCCACCTAATGCACTTTTCCAGGTTCTTTTAAGATTTTTTAATGGATTGAACGATACCGTCAATGACTCCATGGGATAGTCTCTAAAAACAGCGACTATCGGACTTAAAAGCACTTGCTCATGCCAATCAAGCCGCGCTATTGATCTTAAAAGCTTACGCTCCATATTGTGATAATTGATTCGGGCATAACCCGCAGAAAAGGCAAATGTCAGGGCAACTAATGGCAGTAAAACAAAAGGCGGGGCAACTGGCGCAAACGTTGAAGACAACATTACAATGCACAATCCCAGCATCAAAGCATCCTCACCTCGCTCTACATCCTGATCAATACCATTAAGTATTTTTATTACCGAATCGCCTAAACCATCGTCTAGATAATGATTATGTTTTGCCATGTATATTCTCCTTTCGGAAAGCTCTATTAATACTATTTTCCGCTATTTGCAGACCTTACCAGACTTAAACCTATCTTTTAATAATTTACCAAAATATTTGTATTTTTCAACTTGCCAATCAAGTTAATGCTCATGAAAAATCTTACTGGGCCTTCAGTGCCTGTAAATTAGTTCATAAAATTCTCCGCGCCATATATGATTACAAGATAAAAAAAAACCCCGACCGCTATTAAAACAGTCGAGGTTTTTATTTTTTCTTAAAGCGCAACGAGGCTTTAAGACGACAAGATTACATCATGCCGCCCATGCCACCCATACCGCCCATACCGCCCATATCATGGCCAGCGTGACCGCCTTTGTCTTCGCTAGGTGCATCGGCAATCATAACTTCAGTAGTCAGCATCAAGCCGGCAACAGAGGCTGCATTTTGCAATGCGGTACGCGTTACTTTCGCAGGGTCCAGGATACCCATTTCGATCATGTCGCCATATTCACCCGTTGCAGCATTGTAACCGAAGTTACCTGTGCCTTTTTGTACTTCGTTAAACACAACTGATGGCTCATCACCTGCATTAGCAACGATTTGACGTAAAGGTTCTTCCATTGCGCGACGCAGAATGTTGATACCAACTGTTTGGTCGTGGTTAATACCTTCAAGCTTATCAAGAGCAGAAATAGCGCGAACCAAAGCAGAACCACCGCCGGCAACAACGCCTTCTTCGACCGCTGCACGTGTAGAATGCAATGCATCTTCAACGCGAGCTTTCTTTTCTTTCATTTCGATTTCAGTGGCAGCGCCAACTTTAATCACGGCAACACCACCGGCCAATTTAGCCAAACGTTCTTGCAGTTTTTCTTTGTCATAGTCAGACGTTGCATCGTCAGCTTGTGCACGAATTTGTGCAACACGACTTTTGATTTGGTCTTCAGAACCAGCACCATCAATGATAGTGGTGTTTTCTTTAGTGATTTGTACTTTCTTGGCTGTACCCAATTGGGCTAATTCAGCTTTTTCCAGGCTCAAACCTACTTCTTCAGAAATAACTACGCCACCAGTTAGTACTGCAATGTCTTCCAACATTGCTTTACGACGATCGCCAAAACCGGGTGCTTTTACCGCTGCAACTTTAACGATGCCACGAATCGTGTTAACAACCAAAGTTGCTAACGCTTCGCCTTCTACATCTTCAGCAACGATCAACAATGGACGACCGGCTTTAGCAACAGCTTCCAAAACTGGGAGCATGTCGCGAATGTTGGAGATTTTTTTGTCGTAAATAAGAATTAATGGATCGTCTAATTCGACGCTCATGTTTTCTTGTTTGTTGATGAAGTAAGGTGACAGATAGCCACGGTCAAACTGCATACCTTCAACGACGTCTAACTGGTTGTCCAGTCCGGTGCCTTCTTCAACGGTGATTACGCCTTCTTTACCGACTTTTTCCATTGCTTCTGCAATGATTTTGCCGACAGACTCATCAGAGTTTGCAGAAATAGTACCAACTTGAGCAATTGCTTTGTTATCGGTGCAAGGCGTGGCGGAAGCTACGATAGCTTCAACGGCTTTAGTTACAGCCAAATCGATGCCGCGCTTTAAGTCCATTGGGTTCATGCCAGCTGCAACAGCTTTCAAACCTTCATTGACGATAGATTGTGCCAGTACGGTTGCAGTAGTTGTGCCGTCACCAGCCACGTCAGAAGTGTGTGAAGCAACTTCTTTAACCATTTGTGCGCCCATATTTTCGAATTTGTCTTTCAATTCGATTTCTTTTGCAACCGAAACACCGTCTTTAGTGATGGTTGGAGCGCCGAAGCTTTTGTCAAGAATCGCATTGCGGCCTTTAGGGCCTAAAGTTACCTTTACTGCGTTTGCTAAAATATTTACACCGCGCGCCATACGGACACGAGCGTCATCACCAAATAATACGTCTTTTGCAGCCATTTTTATTCCTTAATATGTTGTATGTGAATGGATTAGTGTTCAGGCTTAGCCTAAAACGCCCATGATGTCTTCTTCTCGCATAACGATCAGCTCATCACCGTCAACTTTAACTTCATTGCCTGAGTATTTGCCAAACAGAACTTTATCGCCAACTTTAACTTCCAGAGCGCGAACAGTGCCGTTGTCCAGTTGCTTGCCATTACCTACAGCCAAAACTACGCCTTGACTTGGTTTTTCGGCGGCAGAACCAGGCAATACGATACCACCGGGAGTTGTAGTTTCTTCTTCAACGCGTTTAACTATGACTCTATCGTGTAACGGACGTATATTCATCTATAATCTCCTAACATTAAAATTTAAAGGGTAAGCTTTTGTTATTAGCACTCGCTAGTAATGAGTGCTAATTCTAATGGGCTTTTGCAATGTGTCAAGTTCTTTTGGATAAAATCTAATATTCTACAAACCCCAATTTAGCGATATTTCAGTTCATTTTTAATCAGTAAAAATGATCAAATAGCATAGAAAATCAGGTATATTCATCACAACAAACCACCTTCCCGTCATTAGCACTCTATTTATGAACGACAACCAATTATTAAGATATAGCCGCCAAATAATGCTTCCTCAAATTGACATTGAGGGACAACAAAAACTACTTTCAGCCAATATTTTGATTATCGGTGCTGGTGGACTCGGTTCGCCCGCTGCCATATATCTTGCTGCAGCAGGTGTCGGCACTATTACGATTTATGATGATGACGTTGTAGACTTATCCAATTTGCAAAGACAGATTACTCATCACACCTCAGATATTGGGTCGGATAAAGTTATTTCAACCCGACAAACACTCAGCAGTCTAAATCCTGATGTTATCATCAAAGCTGTCAAACAAAGACTGGACGGAGAACAACTTGAATGGGAGGTCAATCAAGCCGATGTAGTTTTGGACTGTAGCGATAATTTTTCTACTCGCTTTTCGATTAATAAAGCTTGTGTCAAATACCAAACTCCTTTGGTTTCAGGAGCAGCGATTCGCTTCGAAGGCCAGGTGACAGTCTTTACGCCAGGTAAAAATCAAAGCCCCTGTTACAACTGCCTGTATAACAATGAAGGTGAAGATTTACAAAATTGTGCTACAAACGGAGTTATAGCGCCCATTACCGGTATAGTTGGTAGTATTCAGGCATTCGAAGCAATGAAGCTGATAATGAATATCGGAGAAACATTAACCGGTCGATTATTGTTGCTGGATGGCTTAACCATGGAATGGAATACAATGAAACTGAAGCGGAATCCTGACTGTCCAACATGTAGAGCCGAATAAAGGAGTTAAATTCAAGAGCTTTCCAGGTAATGTTATTACCTGGAAAGCTAATAAAAAACTTTCTTCATTTTTTGGCAATTAAACTTTGAACATATTTAATCACTTTTTCCGCAAAATCATTTACTAGTGACGGACTATCTCCATGTGGTTCAATTTCACCAAATGGCTTGTCCCCTGCCTTTGTAAATTTGTAAATAAAATAACCTAAAGGTGCAAATGCCAATGCTGCAACTATGATCATAACAAAAAACAACTCAGTAATTTCACCCATGATTCCTCCCCTCTATAATTTTATGTGCATTATTATTTTTATGGTGCACTACGGATAATACCCTGTTCCGTTCAAAAAATCACCTTTACCTTTATTCCCAAATACGCTGTTATTTTAGTCGTTTACCGTCAGTTAACCATTACAGTTTTAAAGTGCAATAGAATCGGTAACTCATAACAGATTAAAAACTGCTGATAAAAAATAACTCAGCTCATATTAGTTTTTTGTTTTGGTAACGGGTAAAACTGCGGTAAAGATCATACCTCCTACTTCCTAACTGCTTAGATTTATATTTAGTGAAATTATTGCACCTCAGGAATCGTTAAAGAAATATCTAGTAATTCAAATATTATAAGGGAAGTTATCCAAAGACCTGGTTTTGCTAGGATTGATTGCTTTATTCGATGGCAAAAAGTTGCGAAAAAAAAAAGTTCATCGTATACTGCAAATCAGCTTACTTGATCAAGCTAGCATAATAATTTTAAAAACTTACTGGAGGTTTACGATGAAATGGGAAACACCAAGCTACACTGACTTACGTTTTGGTTTCGAAGTAACAATGTATATCTACAATCGTTAATTCGGTTGAGATAAGAAAGGGGCTCATAACGAGCCCCTTTTTTTTGCCTGTAATGTTTTATTCCCGTATGATTTGATAATTATCCCTTTCCAAGCTACCTTCCAAAACATGAAAATTAGAGTTCTCGGTTCAGGTGCAGGCGGCGGTTTTCCTCAATGGAACTGCAACTGCCACAATTGCCATCGGTTGCGGCATAAGAAAATGAATGGTACCGCGCGTACACAGTCTTCCATCGCCGTTAGTACCGATGATAAAAACTGGTTGTTATTTAATACTTCTCCGGATATACGTGCACAAATTGAATCTTTTCCTGCTATCCAACCCAAAGAAGGTGTTCGCGATACCGGCATTAAAGCTATCATGCTGATGGACAGCCAGATTGACCATACCACAGGCATGCTAATGCTCAGAGAGGGCAAACCGCTGGAGGTTTACTGCACGGAAATGGTCAAACAGGATCTGACTACCGGCTTCCCGTTATTTAACATGCTGGCCGATTACTGCACCATCAAACATCATCCGATTCCGTTTGATGGCAGCAGTTTTGAGATTCCGGGGATTGATGACTTGCGTTTTTATACCCAAGCTCTAAAAAGTAAAGCGCCGCCTTATTCGCCGCATCGACATGATCCGCATGATGGCGACAATATCGGCGTGATCATCGAACAAATCTCTACAGGCAAAAAAGTATTTTATTCTCCCGGTCTGGGTGAGATAGAACCACATGTCATGACAGCTATGCAAACCGTTGATTGCTTGTTGGTAGACGGTACTTTCTGGACAAATGACGAAATGTGTACGCAACAGATAAGCCATAAAAAAGCACGCGAAATCGGTCATTTACCGCAATCCGGTGCTGGCGGCATGATTGAAGTTTTAAACGGTGTTGCCAAAACCCGCAAAATTCTGATTCATATTAATAACACTAACCCGATTTTAGACGACGAATCCGAACAACGTAAAATACTTGATGCCGCCGGCATTGAAGTCGCCTACGATGGTTTGGAAATAGATTTATAAAGGAAGTACCATGACTATCGACAATCAAGCCTGGACTAAAGATCAATTTGAAGCCCAACTTCGCGGCATGGAAAGTCATTACCACATTCATCATCCTTACCATACCTTGATGAATGACGGTAAACTGACCAAAGAACAATTGCAGGGCTGGGTAGCCAACCGGTTTTATTATCAAGTCTGCATTCCAATTAAAGATGCCAATATTCTGGCCAATTGTCCGGATCGTGAAACCCGGGCAAAATGGATACAGCGGGTTATGGATCATGATGGACATCCTGGAGATCCCGGCGGCATTGAAGCCTGGATACAGCTGGGTATTGCAACAGGCTTAACGAGGGAAGACATCACCTCATTAAAACACGTTTTACCGGGCGTTCGTTTTGCGGTTGACGCCTACGTGAATTTCGCCCGCAGAGCTGAATGGCACGAAGCAGCCAGTTCCTCGTTAACCGAACTGTTTGCGCCCAAAATTCATCAACAACGCCTGGATAACTGGCCGGAACATTATCCCTGGGTTCAACAAGAAGGTTATATCTACTTCAAAAAACGCCTGACCGAAGCGCGACGTGACGTCGAACATGGCCTGGCCATCACGCTGGATTGGTATAAAACACGCGAACAACAAGAGCGCATGCTACAAATCCTGAAGTTCAAACTTGATGTCTTGTGGACGATGGCAGATGCCATGTATCTGGCTTACATCCATGAAATGCCGCCTTATTTTAATATTGAAAAATAATATTGAGTAAAAAATGGCAACAACTTATGAACATGACATTGTGGCATAGACTAGAGAATAAGCTTATCTGTTGAATTCGAGCAAATTGTCGGCTATTGATATAGAACATGTTGCAATAGAAATAAAAACAGCTAAATAATATGAACATTAACCCAGACCTAATCCTTAAATTCTCCCCGATGCACCGTCTACAATGGGAAGAAGTTCAACAAAAAGACGTTATTCTCTATCCTGAAGGCATGGTCGAACTTAACCAAAGCTCTGCGGAAATCCTGAAGATGTGTGACGGTACTCGTAACCTTGCCCAAATAGTAGATGATCTGGAACAGAAGTTTGCAACATCAGGTCTCCAAAATGATATTACCGCTTTCCTTGAGGTCGCTTTAAAAAATGGCTGGATCCAAAATTAAGATCACCCCGCCCCGCTGGTTACTGGCAGAGCTGACTTATGCCTGTCCGTTACAGTGTCCTTATTGTTCTAATCCGATTGATTATGCAAAATATCATGCTGAACTGGACACTGAGGACTGGAAGCGTGTGCTTACCCAAGCTCGCAAAATGGGCGCAGTACAGTTGGGTTTTTCCGGTGGTGAACCTTTAATCCGCAAAGACTTGCCTGAACTGGTCAAACACTCAAGAGACCTGGGCTATTATTCCAATTTAATCACTTCGGGTTATGGACTAAGCGAAGAAAAAATCATCCAGCTTAAAGAAGCAGGACTTGACCATATTCAAGTCAGTATTCAGGCCAGCACCCAGGAACTAAACGACCATATTGCAGGCACAAGTTCTTTCCAACATAAAAAAGATGTCGCTCACCTGGTCAAAAAACACGGTTATCCGATGGTATTATGCGTGGTAATTCATCGCGAAAACATCCATCAAATGCCGCAAATCCTTGAAATGGCAGAAGAGTTGGGTGCAGATTATCTTGAACTGGCCAACACCCAATATTATGGCTGGGCTCATGCCAACCGAGATTTATTGCTACCAACCAAAGAACAGTTTGAACAGGCCGAGCAAGTCGCTCAAGCTTTTAAAGAAAAAGTAGCTGGCAAAATGAAAATTTATTATGTAGTGCCTGATTTTCATGAAGACAGACCCAAAGCTTGCATGAACGGCTGGGGAACAACGTTCTTAACTATTGCACCTGATGGCGTAGCCTTACCTTGTCATTCTGCCCGAGATCTTCCTGGGTTGGATTGCCCGAATATCAAAGACTTTAGTATTGAAGAAATCTGGCATGAATCCAAAGCCTTCAATTTTTTTCGTGGTTTCGAATGGATGAAAGAGCCATGTAGTAGCTGCGATGAAAAGGAAAAAGATTTCGGCGGCTGTCGTTGTCAAGCTTACTTGTTAACTGGCGACATGAACAACACCGATCCGGTATGCAGCAAATCACCAAATCACAAGGTAATTGAAGAGGCAGTAGCTTCAGCAAGGGCTAGCGCTTTATTAGGCACTGAACAACCCTTAATTTTTCGAAATAGTATCAATTCCAAGAAGCTTTCTGGGGCATAATCTCAAAGGAGCTTTAACCTGTTTTTTCACCAAAAAAGGGCAATCATATCCAAAACCGTTTTATAAATATTCAAGGATTTTTATATAACTTATATTGCATAATAGAGGCTTAATGTCGTTTAATGCAGCGAGCACCCAAGCTTTCAGCCGCATAGGCACGCAGTGGTGAGTCTTTAAAGGTACTTAACCGGATATAAAATATTCATCGTGATAGCAGTAAATTAACTGCACATTATCTGATTTATAAAAAAATAATAAATCTCTTTCGTTAATAGAGTGACATATTTTTACAATATTTCGGTGAAATCAGAGAGATGTTATGGTGTGACGTTACCCTGATTACTTGTTAGAGTTGGTTTTGTCACCAAAAAATTGTTTTTTTATGGCATTGCCCCTTATAAGCTAAGTTAATGGTTAAGAGTTTTGGAATATGTCGACCAGCTTTTTATAAAATATTAACCACATTAAGCGTTGATTGATCAACTCAGATGCCTCCTTACAGATTAGCAGTTCATTCTCTCTTATGGCTTGATTATTTTGGCATGTGGGGTGGGACGATTGTTTGCTTTGTAATTAATTCATGAATTATTTGAATTTAATGTGTCGGTGTTTTTGCAAAAATCAACATGAATCAGTCAGTTTTTTATTGGGCGAAAAGTAGTTTAACAAAGCCGTGTAATGTACAATGTTTCAAATAATTGGTTTGGGCAAAAATACAAATCGTGTTCTTAGTCGTGTCTTTTTATAAGCGGCCAAATAATTGGTTATTTCTATCAGCCACTTACAATTTATTTAAATTCGGCCGTTGTGACCCAATATACCCCGCTAGGGAATTTCTCTAGCGGGGTGTTTTTTTGTTTGTTAGAATGAAAAAGTATTGTAAATAGGTTAATTGCTTAGTATTGTCCTACAGCAAAAAAATAAACTATACTTTGGTTACTAAACGTTGGATATTGCAATATTAACTTAGATTTTTGCTTCGAAAATTAATGGAGATAACAATGGCAAGTATTCTTGCAGTTGACGATTCAGCTTCAATGAGAAAAATGGTTTCTTTTACTTTAAGAGCAGCTGGATACGATGTTGAAGAAGCAGTCGATGGAGTTGATGCTTTAGAAAAAGCAAAAGCCAGAACATTTGATTGTGTAGTAACCGATGTAAATATGCCAAATAAAGACGGAATTACTTTAATTAGGGATTTACGAGCACTTCCAGATTATAAATTTATTCCTATGTTGATGCTAACAACAGAATCAGGAATAGAAAAAAAACAAGAAGGTAAGGCAGCCGGTGCAACTGGGTGGATGGTTAAACCTTTTAATCCTGATCAATTATTAAAAACATTACTAAAAGTTTTGGGTTAGTTGATATTATCGTGCCTAAGTGTGTTAATCACATGAAGCAAAATCCAGTCATATTGCTTATCCAATCAATACAGTTCATTTTGAATATATAGATGAATATTTTGTCTTTTATTCAGTATACGAATCATGTAATTTTTTGGTTTAGTATTTAATCTTGTTTAAATGTATTTAGGCGCGCACAGGTAAGTCTATGTCAATTGATATGTCACAATTTCATCAAGTGTTTTTTGAAGAATGTTTCGAAGGCCTTGAAGCAATGGAGTCAGGATTGTTAACACTTGATATGGGCGATATTGATTCGGAAATAATCAATACCATTTTTAGGGGGGCACATTCTATAAAAGGTGGAAGCGGTACTTTTGGTTTTACTGTTGTTGCAGAATACACCCATATCATGGAGACCTTGCTTGATGAAATGCGGGATGGACGTAGAAAAGTAACTCAGCCGGCCGTCGCTGTTTTACTTGAGTCCGTTGATTGTTTAAGAGAAATGCTGACTGCGATACAGAATGACCAGGATGTTAACAACGACAGTGTGGCCAAGCATAAAAAGGCTTTGGAAATTGTACTTAATGGCAGTTTTTCTGATGAAGAAGTAGTGACTCCAGAGCCGGAGATCGTGAGAGAAGACGCTAATGTTGATATTGCCCCTGAGATTATTGTCGAAGAATCTTTTCAAACAGATGAGCAAGGCTGGAAAATTGCTTTTTGTCCTTATTTGGATTTACTTAAAACTGGCAATGATCCGGTTCGATTATTTCGGGAGTTAAACGAATTAGGTGAATTAACAACGACAGTTAATATTCAGGATGTGCCTGGTTTTTATGAAATAGATCCTGAGGAATGTAATATGTCCTGGGATTTAAAGGTTATTGGTGATATTTCTGGAGATGATATAAGGGAAATATTTAATTGGGTTGAGGGGGACTGTGAAATGGAAATTGAACCTTTAGCTAAAGCCAAGAAGCCTGCACCTACTGTGAAAATCATAGATACTTCTCCAGTTCTTAATATTGAACCCGAGTCTGTGCCTTTACAGATTCTGAATAATAATACTGATCCAAAAACCGTTGACAATAAAGCCAAGGTGATTATGGACTCCAAGAAATCAGACCCTCAAGATCCTGAACACGAAGCAGCTAAAACAGCAAAAGCCAGTTCTATCCGTGTCGATACAGACAAAATAGATACGCTGATCAATATGGTTGGAGAGGTTGTGATTACACAATCCATGTTGGGTTTGGTCGGCGAAAACTTTACTATGGATAAAGTAGGGCAACTTAAACGAGGACTAGCTCAGTTAGAACGTCATACGCGCGATTTACAACAGAGTGTCATGAATATTCGGATGTTGCCCATCAGTTTTGTATTTAGCCGTTTTCCTCGCTTAGTTCATGATATCAGCAGTAAATTGGACAAAAAAATCGTACTGAAGTTGGTTGGAGAAAATACTGAAGTTGATAAAGCGGTCGTCGAGTTGATTAATGATCCCTTGGTCCATTTAATCAGAAACAGCCTAGATCATGGTATAGAAATGCCCGCGGATCGTGTTGCTGCTGGTAAACCCGAAACAGGAACCATCGAATTAAAAGCCTATCATCGAGGCGGACACATTGTGATAGAGATTATTGATGATGGACGAGGCTTGGATAAAGACAAGTTGTTAGCCAAGGCTATAGAAAAAGGATTGGTTGAAGAAAATAACCTGCTTACCGAAAAACAAATCTTTGAACTGATCTTTATGCCCGGTTTTTCTACTGCAGAACAGTTAACTGATATTTCGGGTCGTGGTGTGGGTATGGATGTAGTTAGACGGAATATCCAATCTTTGGGCGGCAATATAGAAATTATTTCTGAGCTGGGAAAAGGGACAACCATTGCGATCCATTTGCCTTTAACGCTGGCAATTCTGGACGGACAGTCGGTTGCTGTTGGTGATGAAACTTATATCGTGCCCTTAGTTTCGATTATTGAATCGATTAATATTACCGAAAGAATGTTAAATAAAGTTGCCGGCAAAGGCGAAACTTTTCGTTTGCGTAATGAATATTTACCGGTTATTAGAATGCGCAGAATTTTTAATGTGCATTCAGGCGATCCGACCAAATCAAAAGAAGGTGTTATTGTGGTCGTCGAAGGGCAGGGCGAGTTGTGTTGTTTATTGGTAGATGAGTTATTAGGTCAGCAACAGGTTGTGATTAAATCATTAGAAGCCAATTACCGGCGGGTGGAAGGTGTTTCAGGTGCAACTATATTGGGTGATGGTTCCGTTGCGCTGATTCTGGATGTTCCCGGTTTGGTGCGTTTTTCAATTCGCTAATAAAAGACATAAAAACAGTTATGGCACAACAAGCTGAAAATAAAGATATTGATCAATATCACTACAGTAAAAACCTGGATAACGCCGTTCAATATCTGAGTTTTGCCTTGGGTAAAGAAGAATATGGGGTTGATATTCTCCGGGTTCAGGAAATCAGAAGCTGGGAACCGGTTTCCAGAATTCCCAATGTTCCTTATTATGAAAAGGGCGTCGTTAATTTGCGTGGCTCTATTGTTCCTATTCTCGATTTAAGAGAACGTTTTAATTTGAGTAAAGCCGAATATACACCGTTAACTGTGGTTGTAGTGCTCCAGACAGGTGATAGTATAAAAACCCGTATTATGGGGGTTGTGGTAGATTCGGTATCAGATGTTA